>NZ_JACNAC010000036.1:0-67829 GCF_017349775.1 Pseudomonas sp. GW460-12-10-14-TSB1 | reverse complement strand
CAATAATCCACAGGTTCGCCGTCGATCATCAGGATGCGTTTGTCGCCATCGACGATGGCCGGCAGATACTCCTGGATCATGATCTGCTGCTTGCCATGCTGGGTCAGGGTTTCGAGGATCACCGAGAGGTTCGGGTGGCCGGCGGTGTGACGGAAGATCGACGAGCCGCCCATGCCGTCCAGCGGCTTGAGGATCACGTCACCGTGATGGTCGGCGAATTCGCGCAACACGTCCGGGCGACGGCTGACGATGGTCGGCGGGGTGCACTGCGGGAACAGGGTGGCGAACAGCTTTTCATTGCAGTCGCGCAGGCTCTGCGGCTTGTTGACCACCAGCACGCCGTCGCGCTCGGCCTGCTCCAGCAGGTAGGTGGAGTAGACGAACTCCATGTCGAACGGCGGGTCCTTGCGCATCAGGATCACGTCCAGTTCGCTCAGGGCGCTGTCGGTCTCGGCCTCCAGTTCGAACCACTTCTGCGGGTCGGCGAACACCTTCAGCGGACGCATCCGCGCCCGGGCCACGCCACCGGTCGCCTGGTACAGGTCCCGCTGTTCCATATAGAACAGGGTCCAGCCGCGTTCCTGGGCGGCCAGCAGCATGGCCAGCGAGCTGTCCTTCTTATAGGAGATGCTGGCGATAGGGTCCATGACAATCCCGACGCGAACGCTCATGGGCGGTTTCCTCGAAAATTAGTGGGCGCAATGGCTTGAAAAAGTGGCGTCAGAGTGGCGCTCGGGCGGTTCCCGGTCAAGGAAAAACCACCGCGCCGGTCGGCCGATAGATTGCATGGGGAGAGTATGCTAAAAAGGCTCGCATGCCGTGCTCAGGCCTTGAACATCAAGGGCTTGAGGCACTGGCTACCAGTACGGGCAGAAAATCGATTCGCTGTGGCGATGGTAGAGCAGATATGGAACAGCAATCCAGCGCCCTCAAGGTGATGGTGATCGATGATTCGAAGACGATTCGCCGCACGGCCGAAACGTTGCTGAAGAATGTGGGTTGTGAAGTCATTACCGCGGTCGACGGTTTCGAGGCGCTGGCCAAGATCGCCGACCACCACCCGGACATCATCTTCGTCGACATCATGATGCCGCGGCTCGATGGCTATCAGACCTGCGCGCTGATCAAGAACAACAGCGCGTTCAAGTCCACGCCGGTGATTATGCTGTCCTCCAAGGACGGTCTGTTCGACAAGGCCAAGGGTCGCATCGTCGGCTCTGACCAGTTTTTGACCAAGCCTTTCAGCAAGGAAGAGCTGCTGAGCGCGATCAAGGCCCATGTGCCGGGGTTCGCCGCAGTAGAACAAGCACATTGAGGTCCGGCCAGCGGGCCGCACGCCTATTCGTATGGGGAAGACCATGGCTCGTATTCTGATCGTCGATGACTCGCCGACTGAAATGTACAAACTGACCGGCATGCTGGAAAAGCACGGTCATGAAGTCCTGAAGGCCGAAAACGGCGCCGACGGCGTGGCCCTGGCGCGCCAGGAAAAACCCGACGCGGTCTTGATGGACATCGTCATGCCCGGCCTCAATGGCTTCCAGGCCACCCGTCAGTTGACCAAGGACGCGGAAACCAGCCATATCCCGGTGATCATCATCACCACCAAGGATCAGGAAACCGACAAGGTCTGGGGCACTCGCCAGGGCGCCAAGGATTACCTGACCAAGCCGGTCGACGAAGACACCCTGATCAAGACCCTGAACAACGTCCTGGCCGGCTGACCGCCCGCGCCATGGCCGAGTCGCAAACCGCCTTCGAACTGCTGCTCGAGATCGACCAGCGCTGCCGCCTGCTGGCGGCCGATTTGCCCTCCCAGGAAACCCGCCAGCACGGCTGGAGCGGTATCGGCTTTCGCATCGGCGAGCATTGGTATGTGGCGCCGATGGGGGAAGTCAGCGAAGTCCTGCACGAGCCCCGTTACACCCTGCTGCCTGGGGTCAAGCCCTGGGTCAAGGGCGTGGCCAACCTGCGCGGACGGCTGTTGCCGATCATGGATCTGTGCGGGTTCTTCGGCCATGAGCTGTCGGCGCTGCGCAAGCAGCGGCGGGTGCTGGTGGTCGAGCACAAGGAAGTGTTCGCCGGCTTGATGGTGGACGAGGTGGCCGGCATGCAGCATTTCGAGCAGAGCAGCCTGAAGACGGCTGCCAGCGGTAGCGAACAGGGCGCCATCGCGCCGTACCTGCGGGGGTATTTCCCCTGCGAGCAGGTCTGGTGGGTATTCAGTCCCTTCGCCCTGGCGCAGTCGCCGGGGTTTCTGGATGTGGCGCTGTAGGCGCCAGGCGTGCCCGCGAAAGGGATGACGCGGTTTTGCAGGTTCAGCGCATGATGCTCATCGCGAGCAACGGAACAACCGGAATTCAGGTGTGCAGATGCTAAAAGCCAACCCAGGCAAGCCAATGGAAGGATCGCGCAGCCGCTCGCAGATCATCGTGCTGTTCATCGCCCTGATCGTGTTCATCATGCTGCTGTTCGCCAACTTCGCTTACCTCAACACCCAGGCCACTTACGACAAGCAGTACATCGGCCACGCCGGCGAGCTGCGGGTGCTGTCCCAGCGCATCGCCAAGAACGCCACGGAAGCCGCGGCGGGCAAGGCCGCGGCCTTCAAGCTGCTGGGCGATGCGCGCAACGATTTCGCCCAGCGCTGGGGCTACCTGAAAAAAGGCGACCCGGCCACCGGGCTGCCTGCCGCGCCGGTGGCGGTACGCAAGGAAATGCACGCGGTGCAGCAGGACTGGGACAAGCTGCTGCACAACGCCGACGCGATCCTGGCCAGCGAACAGACCGTGCTGTCTTTGCATCAAGTAGCCGCGACCCTGGCGGAAACCGTGCCGCAGCTGCAGGTCGAGTATGAAAAGGTCGTGGAAATCCTCCTGCAGCGCGGCGCTCCGGCCGCCCAGGTGGCCATGGCGCAGCGCCAGTCGCTGCTCGCCGAGCGCATTCTCGGTGCGGTAAATACCGTGCTGGCCGGCGACGAGAACGCGGTGCAGGCCGCCGACGCCTTTGGCCGTGACGCGGCGCGCTTCGGCCAGGTGCTGAGCGGCATGCTCCAGGGCAACCCGACCCTGAAGATCAGCCAGGTCGAGGACCGCGATGCGCGGGCGCGCCTGACCGAGATCAGCGAGCTGTTCCAGTTCGTCTCCGGCTCGGTGGACGAAATCCTCGAAACCTCTCCTGAACTGTTCCAGGTCCGCGAATCGGCGAGCAACATCTTCAGCCTGTCGCAGACCCTGCTCGATGAAGCCTCGCACCTGGCCATCGGCTTCGAGAACCTGGCCGGAGGCCGTTCGCTGGACACTATCGGCGGTTATGTCCTGGGCCTGGCGGCGCTGGCCTCGATCATCCTGATCGGCCTGGTGATGGTGCGTGAAACCAATCGCCAGCTGCACGAGACCGCCGAGAAGAACGAGCGCAACCAGAACGCGATCATGCGTTTGCTGGACGAGATCGAGGACCTGGCCGACGGCGACCTCACGGTGACCGCCTCAGTCACCGAGGACTTCACCGGCACCATCGCCGACTCGATCAACTATTCCGTGGACCAGTTGCGTGACCTGGTGGCGACCATCAACCTCACCGCCGGCCAGGTCGCCGGTGCGGTGCAGGAAACCCAGGCCACCGCCATGCAGCTGGCCGAAGCCTCGGAGCATCAGGCCCAGCAGATTTCCGAGGCCTCCACCGCGATCAACGAAATGGCCCAGTCCATCGACCAGGTGTCGGCCAACGCCGCCGAGTCCTCGGCGGTGGCCGAGCGTTCGGTGGAGATCGCCAACAAGGGCAACGAGGTGGTGCACAACACCATCCACGGCATGGACAACATTCGCGAGCAGATCCAGGACACCGCCAAGCGGATCAAGCGCCTGGGCGAATCTTCCCAGGAAATTGGCGACATTGTCAGCCTGATCGATGACATTGCCGACCAGACCAATATCCTCGCGCTCAACGCGGCGATCCAGGCCTCCATGGCCGGGGATGCCGGGCGCGGGTTCGCGGTGGTGGCCGATGAGGTGCAGCGCCTGGCGGAACGTTCTTCGGCGGCGACCCGGCAGATCGAGACCCTGGTGCGAGCGATCCAGACCGACACCAACGAGGCGGTGATCTCCATGGAGCAGACCACCTCGGAAGTGGTGCGCGGCGCCCGGCTGGCGCAGGATGCCGGGGTGGCCCTGGAAGAAATCGAAGGCGTCTCCAAGACCCTGGCGGCGCTGATCCAGAGCATCTCCAACGCCGCCCAGCAGCAGACTTCGTCGGCCGGACAGATATCCTTGACCATGAACGTGATCCAGCAGATTACTTCACAGACTTCGTCCGGCTCGACCGCGACGGCCGAAAGCATCGGCAACCTGGCGAAAATGGCCAGCCAGCTGCGGCGTTCGGTGTCCGGTTTCACCTTGCCGGCCAGTCGCGAGCAGACGCCGCGGGAAAACCGCTGAGGCCGGAGCACGACTTTGATGGGAATGGTAATGGGTGATCGGCACGACTATGTGGCCCTGGAATGGGTCAAGGGCGAAATTGCCGAAACGCTGAAGCAGGCCCACCAGGCGCTCGATCATCTGGTCGACGAGCCGCAGGCGGTGGAAGCCCTCGACCAGTGCCTGGACTGCATCCATCAGGTCCACGGCAGCCTGCAGATGGTCGAGTTCTATGGCGCGGCGCTGCTCGCCGAAGAAATGGAAGCCCTGACCCTGGCCCTGCGCGAGTACCGCGTGGCCCAGCGCGACGAGGCGATCTACCTGCTGCGCCAAGCCATCAGCCAGTTGCCGCAGTACCTCGACCGGGTGCAAAGCGCACGTCGCGACCTGCCGCTGGTGGTCTTGCCGCTGCTCAACGACCTGCGCAGCGCCCGGGGCGAAGGCCTGCTGAGCGAAACCAGCCTGTTCAGCCCGCAACTGCCGGACCTGCCGGCCCTGGACGAGGCGGCGCTGAACCGCCTGGCGCCCCCCGACCTGACCATCCTGCTGCGCAAGTTGCGGCACATGCTGCAAACCGCGCTGGTCGACCTGCTGCGCGAACAGGATGTGAAAAACAGCCTGGGCTACATGGCCAAGGTCTTCGAACGCCTCCAGGTGTTGTGCCAGAACGCCCCGCTGGGGCCCTTGTGGCAGATCGCCCTGGCCCTGGTGGAAGGCATGGGCAGTGGGGCGATCGCCAACAGCCCGGCGGTGCGCAGCCTGCTCAAGGATGCCGACCGCGAACTCAAGCGCCTCTATGAACAAGGCATCGCCGGGATCAACCAGCCGGCCCCCGACGAACTGCTGAAAAGCCTGCTGTTTTACATCGCCAAGGCCCGCTATCCCACCGCGCAGATGCAGACCATGAAAGACGTTTACGGACTTGATGACGCTTTGCCCGACACTGCGCTGGTGGACCAGGAGCGGGCCCGCATGGCCGGCCCTGACCGCGACGCCATGCGTTCGGTGCTGTCAGCCTTGTGCGAGGAGCTGGTACGGGTCAAGGAACGCCTGGACCTGTTCGTGCGCAGCGACCGCCAGCACGCGTCGGACCTGGACAGCCTGCTGGCGCCCCTGCGGCAGATCGCCGACACCCTGGCGGTGCTGGGTTTCGGCCAGCCGCGCAAGGTCATCATCGACCAGCTGGCGGTGGTGCTGAGCCTGGCCCAGGGCCAGCGTGAACCGAATGATGCGGTGCTGATGGATGTGGCCGGAGCCCTGCTGTATGTCGAGGCGACCCTGGCTGGCATGATCGGCCCGGCCGAGCCCGAGAGCCGCGAAGAAAGCCGCCTGCCGACCACCGACCTGACCCAGATCCACCAACTGGTGATCAAGGAGGCGCGGATCTGCCTGCAGCAGGCCAAGGACCTGATCGTCGACTACATCGACGCCGGTTGGGACCGCGAACACTTGCAGGCGCTGCCGGAGCTGCTGACCCAGGTGCGTGGTGCTTTGGCGATGATCCCCCTGAGCCGGGCGGCGGGTCTTTTGCAGGCCTGCATCGGTTTTGTGCGCGAACACCTGTTGCTGGACCCGCGCCAGCCCGGCTGGCAGCAGTTGGACAATCTGGCCGACGTGATCACCAGCATCGAGTATTACCTGGAGCGCCTGAGCGACGATCACCAGGCGCCGGGGGAGAAGATTCTCGACGTGGCCGAGCAGGGCCTGGCCGCGCTGGGCTATGTGCCACAAAAGCAGGCACCGGACGAGTGGGTGGCGAGCGAACAGGTGCCGCTGCTCAGCGATGTGCTCAGCCCCAACGAAGCCCTGGTGATGCAGGACCTGCAGGAGCTGGACAGCCCGGAAGTGGTGCAGTCCCTGGCCGATGTGCTGGCCAGCCCGGTCTCGGCGCTCAATCCGCCGGCGCTGGATACGCCGGGCAGTCTGTTGCCGCCGCCGGGCGATGAAGCGCCGGTGGATGACGAGCTGCGCGAAGTCTTCCTCGAAGAGACCGACGAAGTGCTCGACGCGCTGCGCGAGTACCTGCCGCGCTGGGCCGCCGACCCTCACGGCAAGGCGGCGCTGGGCGAACTGCGCCGGGCCTTCCATACCCTCAAGGGCAGCGGGCGGATGGTTCGCGCGCTGGTGCTGGGCGAGCTGGCCTGGGCCGTGGAAAACCTGCTCAACCGCGTCCTGGAACACAGCGTGGAGCCGGGGCCGCAGGTGCGGCAACTGCTCGAAGATGTATTGCAGCTGCTGCCGGAGCTGGTCGCCGAGTTCGCCGCCCAGGCCCAGCGCCAGCGCGACGATGTCGACCGCCTGGCTGCTCGGGCGCATGCCCTGGCCAAGGGGGATACGGCGTCGGTAGACGGGCTGGAAGACGGGCTCGATCCGCAGTTGCTGGAGATCTTCCGCAACGAGGCCGAAACCCATCTGGAGAGCATCAAGCGTTTTCTCGATCAGGCTGCCGAGCACCTGCCCTTGCAGGCCAGCGACGAATTGCAGCGTGCCCTGCACACCCTCAAGGGCAGCGCCCACATGGCCGGCGTGCTGCCGATCGCCGAGCTGGCGGCGCCGCTGGACCTGCTGGCCCGGGAGTATCGCGCGCACCTGATGGCCCTGGACCTGGACGAAGTCGAGCTGCTGCTGGAAGCCGAAGGCCTGTTTCGCCGTGGCCTGCAACAGCTGGACAGCGATCCGCTGGTGCCCATCGAAGGCGCCGCTGACCTGATCGAACGGGTCAAGGCGCTGACCGCCGAGCGCCTGGAAAGCCTGCTCCGCGCGCCCAATACCGGGCTGCGGGTCAAGCGCGATGCGCAATTGATCAGCAGCTTCCTGGCCCAGGGCATGGACATCCTGCTGGATGCCGAAAACCTGCTGCGCCGCTGGCAGCTGCACCCCGGCGAGCGCCAGGAGCTCAGTGCGCTGCTGGACGAACTGACCACTCTCGGCGAAGGCGCGCACCTGGCGGACCTGCAGCCGATGGACGAGTTGTGCGAAGCGCTGCTGGACCTGTACGGCGCCGTGGAAGAAAGCAGCCTGGCGGTGGGCGAGCGGTTTTTCCATGAGGCGGAAAACGCCCACGAAGCCCTGATCAACATGCTCGACGAACTGGCCGCCGGCCAGGAAGTCAGCCCGCAACCGGCCATGGTCCGGGCCTTGCGCGAACTGCTCGAGGAAAGCCTCGATCCCTCCGCCATGGGCCTGATCCGCAGCGACGGCAGTCGCACCCTGAGCATCACCGACCTGGCCAGCGCCACCGCCAAGATGGAGCAGGAAGCGCCGATCGAGGTGGAGGGACCGGACGATGAAATCGTGGCGATCTTCCTCGAAGAGGCGGTGGATATTCTCGAAAGCGCCGGCCAGGCCTTGCAACGCTGGCTGGCCGACCCGGACAACACAGCGCCGCTGTCTTCCCTGCAACGCGACCTGCACACCCTCAAGGGCGGCGCGCGCATGGCCGAAGTCGGCCCGGTGGGCGACCTGGCCCAGGAACTGGAAAACCTCTACGAAGGCCTGGTGGATCGCCGTTACCAGCATGGCGAGGTCCTGGCCGACTTGCTGCGCCGCAGCCATGAGCAACTGGCGCTGCTGTTGCAGCAGTTGCAGGCGCAGCAAGCGCTGAGCGATCCGAAGACGCTGATCGAGGCAATCCGCGGTTTTCGCCAGCGCAGCGGGGTCACCAGCGAGGTGCCCGAGGCTGCGGTGGCCGACGATTCGGCGGCCCACGATCCGGAGCTGCTGGAGATTTTCCTCGAAGAAGGTTTCGACATCCTCGACAGTTCGGGGGCGGCGCTGACGCGCTGGCAGGCCGAACCGGCCAGCCGTCAGGAAGTGGAAACCCTGCTGCGTGACCTGCACACCCTCAAGGGTGGCGCGCGCATGGTGGAGATCGCGCCGATCGGCGACCTGGCCCACGAGCTGGAATTTCTCTACGAGGGCCTGTCCGCGGGCCTGCTGCAACCGACCCCGGCGCTGTTCGGCCTGTTGCAGAAAAGCCAGGACCGCCTGGCGCAGATGCTCGACGCGGCCCGTGCCGAACAACCGATCAAGCCGGCCGACAGCCTGATCGAGGCAATTCGTGGCTTCACCCATCCGACCCAAGCCGAAGCGCCGCCTCTGCTGCTGCCCGACCTTAGCCCGCCGAGCAAACCCGAGCCGCCAGTGGTACCGGCGGAAGCCGCGGTGGCCGGGGATATGGTCAAGGTCTCGGCCGAGCAGCTCGATGATCTGGTCAACCTGGCCGGGGAAACCTCGATCTTCCGGGGGCGCATCGAGCAACAGGTCAACGATGCGCGGGTGGCCCTGAGCGAAATGGAAACCACCATCGAGCGTATTCGCGACCAGTTGCGCCGCCTGGACACCGAAACCCAGGGGCGGATCCTCAGCCGCCAGCAGGTCGAGGCCGAGCGCCTGGGCTACGAAGAGTTCGACCCGTTGGAGATGGACCGCCATTCGCAGTTGCAGCAACTGTCGCGGGCCTTGTTCGAGTCGGCGTCCGACCTGCTCGACCTCAAGGAAACCCTGGACCGGCGCAATCAGGACGCGGAAAACCTGTTGCAGCAGCAGGGGCGGGTCAATACCGAGCTGCAGGAAGGCCTGATGCGCACGCGCATGGTGCCCTTCGAGCGCCTGGTGCCGCGGCTCAAGCGCATCGTCCGCCAGGTGGCCGAGGAGCTGGGCAAGGATGTCTCGTTCAGCGTCGGCAACGCCGAGGGCGAGATGGACCGTAACGTGCTGGAGCGTATGGTCGCGCCCCTGGAACACATGCTGCGCAACGCCGTCGACCATGGCCTGGAGTCCGCCGAGGTACGCCGTGCCGCGGGCAAGCCGGAGCAGGGGCGGATTACCCTGGACCTGTCCCACGAAGGCGGCGATATCGTCTTCGATATGCGCGACGACGGCGCCGGGGTGCCGCTGGAGGCGGTGCGGCGCAAGGCGATCAAGCGTGGCCTGCTCGCCCCCAATGTCGAGATCAGCGACCGCGACGTGCTGCAATTCATCATGCAGCCGGGGTTTTCCACGGCGGAGAAAATCACCCAGATTTCCGGGCGCGGGGTGGGCATGGACGTGGTCCATGAAGAGGTGCGCCAGCTCGGCGGTTCGATGACCATCGACTCGATCCCGGGGCAGGGCGTGCATTTTCGCATCCGCCTGCCGTTCACCCTGTCGGTCAACCGGGCGCTGATGGTGCAGTGCCTGGAGGAGCAGTACGCGATCCCGCTGAACACCATCGAGGGCATCGTCCGGGTACTGCCCCACGAACTGGAAAGCTACTACCAGCTTGACTCGCCCCATTACCAGTACGCCGGCCAGCGCTATGAGCTGTGTTACCTCGGCGAGCTGCTGCACACCGTGGCCCGGCCGAAACTGCTGGGGCAGAGCCTGCCGCTGCCGGTGCTGCTGGTGCATTACAACGAACACCGGATCGCCGTGCAGGTGGACGCCATGGCCGGCACCCGGGAAATCGTGGTCAAGAGCCTGGGGCCGCAGTTCGCGGCGGTGCAGGGCCTGTCCGGCGCGACCATCCTCGGCGATGGCCGGGTGGTGCTGATTCTCGATCTGCTGGCACATATCCGCGCCCTGCAAACGCGCTTGCCGGTGCCGCGCATGGCGGCCGGTGATGAAGTGATTGCCGAGGTCGAGCCGCTGCGGCCGAGGCTGGTGCTGGTGGTCGACGACTCGGTGACGGTGCGCAAGGTCACCAGCCGCCTGCTGGAACGCCACGGCATGAACGTGTTGACCGCCAAGGACGGGGTCGACGCCATGGCGCTGCTGCAGGAACACACCCCGGACCTGATGCTGCTGGACATCGAGATGCCGCGCATGGACGGCTTCGAGGTGGCGATGCAGGTGCGCGCCGACCCGCGCCTGCAACAGCTGCCGATCATCATGATCACCTCGCGCACCGGCCAGAAACACCGCGACCGAGCCATGGCCATCGGCGTCAACGATTACCTCGGCAAGCCTTACCAGGAGTCGGTGCTGCTGGAGAGCATCGCCCAGTGGAGCAGACCCCATGCATGACTACCGCGCCAGCTTCCTCACCGGACTGCTGCTGCCCCTGGCCGACCGCACCCTGATCCTGCCCAACGTCGCGGTGGCCGAACTGATCGACTACCAGCGCGGTGAACCCGCCAGCGACGCCCCGCCCTGGTACCTGCGCGCTGTCGCCTGGCGCGACCGCCAGCTGCCGCTGATCAGCTTCGAAGCCGCCTGCGGCCAGCCCCTCGCCATCGGCGAACGCGCCCGCATCGTCGTGCTCAACACCCTGGGCGGCCGCGAGCGGCTGAAGTTCATCGCCCTGGTGATCCAGGGCATCCCGCGCTCCTGCCGGCTCGACAGCCAACTGAGCTACGTCGACGTGCCGCTGTGCCGGCTGGAAAAGGCCGCGGTGCAGGTGGGGGAGCAGGTGGCGAAGATCCCGGATCTGTTGGGGTTGGAGGAGATGCTGGTGAAGGCGGGGTTGTCGTAGATCTTGCCGAACGGCTTGATCGTTCCCAGAAAGGGACCTATCGGTCCCTATTTGGGACTGATGGGATCAATCATGTCGGCACTCTCGTTCGATGACGCAGCGACTGTTTTTGGTGCGCCACGGATCTGTAGGAGCGAGGCTTGCCCGCGATGGCGTCTGTTCTGGCGCTGCATTTTTTGGATGGTGTACATATCCATTCCTGCGGTAACGGCCACTTAGGGTTCCGCCCTTACGGCGGGTCACTTTTTTTCAAACGCCGGAATGCCGGCCCAGCAAAAAGTAACCAAAAAACGTTTGCCCCTGCGTATGGCCTTCGCTGCGCTCAGGTTCCCTCGCTCCGGCGTCCATCAGGGTGCATCGACTCCGGTCGGCTTCGCTTCGACCTCCATACGATGTCCTCGACTGCGTCGAGGGGCGCTGCGCGCCATCCCCCTGATGAACACCTCCACTCGGCCTCCCGATGGGGCGGGTAGATCAAGATCAAGATCAAGATCAAAAGCCAAAGCCAAAGCCAAAGCCAAAGCCAAAGCCAAAGCCAAAGCCAAACGCGACCTGCCGGTCGACTCTAAACCCTGTAGCCGCTGCCGCAGGCTGCGATCGGGGCGCAGCCCCGTAAATCTGGCGACGCGGTATACCTAGCCGGGCGCCGTCGCCTGGCTTGGCGACCGCTGCGCGGTCGATCGCAGCCTCGCCAAGGCTCGGCAGCGGCTACGCTGCGGTCTGGGGTATTAACAGACATTTCAGCCGTAGAGAGTGGCAACAGTTTGCCGATTGCTGGGAGGTGTATCAGGCCCCATAGTCCGGGCTGTCACCGACGCATCGGTGGCCGATCTTAGCCGGTCGAAACTGTTCACGGACGCACAAGCGCCCTCCTATAATGCTGGCGCTTTTTGCTGCCTGCATTTGCTATGGCGGCTGTGCGTGGGACACCTGCGGGTGTGCCGGACTTCCGTGAATGGTCCGGTCGGCTAACCCGCGTACAGCTGCCACCCTCTTTGTTTAGCCGCATAGGGTGGTAACTCTTCAGCATTCACGGAGAAACACCCATGACTGAGTTCATCCCGCTACACAGCAATCTCACCACCACCCCGGTGCTCTACCTCAACCCCAACGCCCCGGCATCCGACCTGCACGGCTGTGCCGTCCAGCGCTTCAAGGCCACCCGCGACCTGATGCACAGTCTCAATTGCTTGAGCCTCAAGGGTGTTCACGACCAGGACATGCGTCACATCGTCAATGTGGCCCATCTGCTGTTGCAGGATGGCTGCGATGCGTTGGATGCATTGCAGTGGCGGCTCGAGGGTTAAGCGTAAGGTTCTTTATGGGGCGTGGGTGTGAAGGCCTGCGCCCCTCGATCATTACCCTCACCGTAACGATCCGCCGCTCTGCTTGATTGATGCCTTGCATCCTCCGCTCCTAAGGTAGCTGCCACGACAGCGAACCCGTGGAGTGAGCATGACAACAACAATATCCCCCGACTCGCGCTGGACGCGGCGGCGCGCTGAAAAGCAGCGGCGTCTCGAGCAGGTGCGGGGTCTCGCCGATGGCGCGGTGTTGCCCACCGACAAGATAGTCGCGGCGCTGGAGGCGTTGATTCTGCCCGGCGACCGCGTGGTGCTGGAGGGCAATAACCAGAAGCAGGCGGACTTCCTGTCCCGCTCCCTGGCCAAGGCCGACCCCAGCCGCCTGCACGATTTGCACATGATCATGCCCAGCGTCGGCCGTTCGGAGCACCTGGACCTGTTCGAACGCGGCATCGCCCGCAAGCTCGACTTCTCCTTCGCCGGCACCCAGAGCCTGCGTATCAGCCAGTTGCTGGAAGACGGCCTGCTGGAGATCGGCGCCATCCACACCTACATCGAACTCTATGCGCGGCTAGTGGTGGACCTGATCCCCAACGTGGTGCTTTCGGCCGGTTTTATGGCCGACCGCGCGGGCAACATCTATACCGGGCCGAGCACCGAGGACACCCCGGCGCTGATCGAGCCGGCAGCCTTCAGCGATGGCATCGTCATCGTCCAGGTCAATCAGCTGGTGGACGACGTCAGCGAGCTGCCACGGGTGGATATCCCGGCGTCCTGGGTCGATTTCGTGGTGGTGGCCGACAAGCCGTTCTACATCGAGCCGCTGTTCACCCGCGACCCGCGCCATATCAAGCCGGTGCACGTGCTGATGGCGATGATGGCGATCCGCGGCATCTATGAAAAACACAAGGTCCAGTCGCTGAACCACGGCATCGGTTTCAACACCGCGGCCATCGAGCTGATCCTGCCGACCTACGGCGAATCCCTGGGCCTGAAAGGCAAGATCTGCCGCAACTGGACCCTCAACCCCCATCCGACCCTGATTCCGGCCATCGAAAGCGGCTGGGTGGAAAGCGTGCATTGCTTCGGCACCGAACTGGGCATGGAAAATTACATCGCCGCGCGGCCGGATGTGTTCTTCACCGGGCGCGACGGCTCGTTGCGCTCCAACCGGATGTTCTGCCAGCTGGCCGGGCAATACGCGGTGGACCTGTTTATCGGCGCCACCCTGCAGGTCGATGGCGACGGCCATTCCTCCACTGTGACCCGCGGCCGCCTGGCCGGCTTCGGCGGTGCGCCGAACATGGGCCACGACCCGCGCGGCCGGCGCCACGGCACCCCGGCCTGGCTGGATATGCGCCAGGACCAGAGCGACGCACCGGCGGCCATGCTCGAACGGGGCAAGAAGCTGGTGGTGCAGATGGTCGAGACCTTCCAGGAAGGCGGCAAACCGACCTTCGTCGAAACCCTCGACGCCGTGGAAGTGGCACGCAAGAGCGGCATGCCCCTGGCGCCGATCATGATCTACGGCGACGACGTCACCCACCTGCTGACCGAAGAGGGCATCGCCTACCTATACAAGGCCCGCTCCCTGGAAGAGCGCCAGGCGATGATCGCGGCGGTGGCCGGGGTGACCGCCATCGGCCTGCGCCACAACCCGAAAGACACTGCGCGCATGCGCCGCGAAGGCCTGATTGCCTTGCCCGAAGACCTCGGCATCCGCCGCACCGACGCCAGCCGCGAGCTGCTGGCGGCGAAAAGCGTCGCCGATCTGGTGGAGTGGTCGGGTGGCTTGTACAACCCGCCCGCCAAGTTCAGGAGCTGGTAAATGCACGCCTTCAACCTGCAAAGCAAACCCCTGAGCCTGGCCGAGCGCCTGGCGGACCTGGCGGTGGACGCGCTGATCGACGAAGCCGACCTGTCGCCGAAACCGGCCCTGGTCGACCGTCGCGGCAACGGCGCCCACAGCGACCTGCACCTGGGGCTGATGCATGCCTCGGCCCTGTCGCTGTGGCCAGCCTTCAAGGAAATGGCTGAAGCTGCCAACGAGTTCGGCACGGTCGGCCTGCCCCTGCGCGAAGCCCTGGGCCGCATCGGCCGTGAAGGCGAAGCGGCGATGCTTGCCACTACTAATAGGGTGAACACTCATCGTGGCGCGATCTGGGCCCTGGGCCTGTTGGTGGCCGCCGCCGCCCTGGAACCTCAAGCCAACACGGCAGGCGCCCTGTGCCTGCGAGCCGCGCGCCTGGCGCTGCTGGACGACCGTTACGCGCCGCGGCCCCTCAGCCATGGCGCGCAAGTGGCGCTGCGCTATGGCGTGCGCGGCGCCCGGGAAGAAGCCCAGCTGGGCTTTCCGGCGGTGCTGCAACGGGGCCTGCCGCAACTCGAACGCAGCCGGGCCCAGGGGCATGGCGAACAGAACGCCCGGCTCGATGCACTGCTGGCGATCATGAGCGGCCTGGCCGACACCTGCGTTTTGTATCGCGCCGGTGAGGAAGGCCTGCAGGCCATGCAGCAGGGCGCCCAGGCGGTGCTCGACGCTGGTGGCAGCGCCAGCCTGACCGGGCGTCGCCGCCTGCATGAGCTGGACCAGTGTCTGCTGGCCTTGAATGCCTCGCCCGGTGGCGCCGCGGACTTGCTCGCGGCCTGCCTGCTGATCGACCGGATCGCCTCCGGCGCCGTCTTCATCCAGGGAGCAGTGTGATGGAAACCTTGTCTTTCGAATTTCCCGCCGGGCAACCCGCCCGGGGCCGGGCGCTGGTGGGCTGTGTCGGCTCGGGCGACCTGGAGGTGCTGCTCGAACCCGGGCAGCCCGGCAAGCTGAGCATCCAGGTGCAGACCTCGGTCAACGGCAGCGCGTCGCGCTGGCAGCATCTGTTCGAGCGCATGTTCGACGGCCAGACGCCGCCGGCCCTGAGCATCGACATCCATGATTTCGGCGCCACCCCCGGCGTGGTGCGTTTGCGCCTGGAACAGGGCTTCGAGGAGATCGGCCATGACTGACAGCGCCCGTTTGCTCAACAAACACAGTTTCGTCGAACTCGGCGCCCGGCAGCGGGCCAAGGCCTTGCTGGACGCCGGCAGCTTTCGTGAATTGCTCGATCCATTCCAGCGCGTCATGTCGCCTTGGCTGGCCCGCCAGGGCGTGGTGCCCCAGGCCGATGACGGGGTAGTGATCGCCAAGGGCCGCATCGACGGCCTGCCGGTGGTGATCGCCGCCATCGAAGGCGCGTTCCAGGGTGGCAGCCTCGGCGAGGTCGGCGGGGCGAAGATTGCCGGCGCCCTGGAACTGGCGGCCGAAGACAACCGCAAGGGCATTCCGACTCGCGCCGTGCTGTTGCTGGAAACCGGCGGCGTGCGCCTGCAGGAAGCCAACCTCGGGCTGGCGGCGATCGCCGACATTCACGCGGCCATCGTCGACCTGCGCCAATACCAGCCGGTGATAGGCATCGTGGCCGGCAGCGTCGGCTGTTTTGGCGGCATGTCGATTGCCGCCGGGCTGTGCAGTTACCTGCTGGTGACCCAGGAGGCGCGGCTTGGCCTCAACGGCCCGCAGGTGATCGAACAGGAAGCCGGCCTCGAGGAATACGATTCCCGCGACCGGCCCTTTATCTGGAGCCTGACCGGCGGCGAGCAGCGTTTCGCCAGCGGCCTGGCGGATCGTTATGTGGCCGACGACGTGGCGCAGATCCGTCAACAGGTCAGCGAACTGCTGGCCCAAGGGTTGCCCGACGAGCAGCGCAGCCGTCAGGCCGAGCTGTACCTGCAACGCCTGGCCCGGCTGGACAGCCACCCACAGATCGACCCGGCGACGGTTCGCCAGCTGTATCGAGGAGATCACTGATGAGTGCTTATTCCCTACGGGGCCTGCATTGGTTCACGGCCCTGAGCGCGGGCGCTGCCCCAGTCGCGGGTTTGCCCGCCTCCTTGAAAGTGGCGGACGCCACCCTGGAGCAGCAGCCTGTGCGGTTTATCGCCGTGGTCGCCGATCCGGCCAACCCCTTTGTGCGCGCCCGCAACGGTGAGGTCGGCCTGCTGGAGGGATGGGGCCTGGCCAAGGCGGTGGACGAGGCGATCGAGGCTGACCGCGAGCAGAGCGTCAAGCGCGCGCTGATCGCCATAGTCGATGTGCCGAGCCAGGCCTATGGGCGGCGCGAGGAAGCTTTGGGCATCCATCAGGCGCTGGCCGCGGCCGCCGACAGTTACGCCCGGGCCCGGTTGGCCGGGCATCCGGTAATCGGTCTGCTGGTGGGCAAGGCCATGTCCGGGGCCTTCCTGGCCCAGGGTTACCAGGCCAACCGCCTGATTGCCTTGCGCGATCCGGGGGTGATGGTGCATGCCATGGGCAAGGTGTCGGCGGCGCGGGTCACCCTGCGCAGTGTCGAGGAACTGGAGGCTCTGGCCGCCAGCGTGCCGCCCATGGCCTATGACATCGACAGCTATGCCAGCCTCGGCCTGCTCTGGGAGACGCTCTCGGTCAGTCAGGTCGAACAGCCGACCGCCGACGACCTGAGCCAGGTGCGGCAGTGCCTGAGCCAGGCGATTGCCGATGTGCGCATCCATGGTCGAGATCTGTCGGGACGCCTGGGGGCCAGCAACCGCGGCGCGTCCAGCCGGGTCCGCCAGCTGTTGCGCGAGCAATGGTGAGCGCCATGGCCAGCGCCTTACTGCCCCATGACCTGCTGTGGGGCCTGACCCCGCAACAGTTGCCCGCCGATGCCCCGGCCTGGGCGTTGGCAGCCATGGCTGCCGGGCAACCGGTGGTGGTGCGCCGTGCATTGACCGCGGTGGGGCAGGTGGCGGTGGGCGTGCGTGGACGGCTGCGGGAGCAGCGCTACGGGACGCTGATGGCGGTGGCGGCCATCGAGTGCCGGGTGCGCCCGGAACAGCTGTGCCATGTCGAGTCGGAGCGGGCCTGGCCAGCGCTCCAGGCACTGGCCCGGTTGCGTGAACCCTTGGATGGCCTCGGCCTGGCCTGGGGTGTCAGCGGCAGTGCTGGTTTTGAACTGGCCAGCGGCGTGCCGGCGCTGTATCGGCAGAGCGACCTGGACCTGATCCTGCGCACTGCGCGGCCCATGGAGAGGTCCGAGGCCCGGGTACTGCTGGCACTGCTCGACGCCGCCGTTTGCCCGGTGGACATGCAATTGCAGACGCCCAACGGCGCCGTGGCCCTGCGCGAATGGGCCGGGACTTCGGCGCGGGTGCTGCTGAAAAGCGCCAGCGGCGCGCGTCTGGTCGGCGATCCGTGGCAGGCCCTGGAGCAGGTGGCGTGAGCAGCCTGCTGGTGTTTCCAGGCCAGGGCACGCAGCAGCCGGGGATGTTGCATCGCCTGCCAACCAGCGTTCTGGCGGACGCCTGCCTGCGACAGGCCAGTGAAGTCCTGGGCGAGGATGCCCTGGCCCTGGATTCGCCCCAGGCCCTGGCGAGTACCCGGGCGGTGCAGCTGTGCCTGCTGATCGCCGGCGTGGCCAATGCCCGGGTGTTGCTGGAAAACGGGTCGGGCGCGGATTACGTGGCGGGTCTGTCGATTGGTGCCTACCCCGCCGCGGTGGTGGCCGGGGCCCTGGATTTTGGCGATGCGCTGCGTCTGGTCAGCCTGCGCGGCGAGCTGATGCAGCAGGCCTATCCACAGGGTTATGGCATGACCGCGATCATCGGCCTGGAACTGGCGACGGTGGAGGCCTTGCTGGCCCGGGTACACAGCCCGGACAACCCGGTGTACCTGGCCAATATCAATGCCGATAGCCAGGTGGTGATCGCCGGCAGCGATGCCGCCATGAGCCAGGTCGCCGAGCTGGCCCGGGGTTGTGGTGTCGGGGTGGCCAAGCGTCTGGCGGTCAGTGTGCCGTCCCATTGCCCGTTGCTGGAACAGCCGGCCAAGGCCCTGGCTGAGGCCTTCTCCAGGGTGACCCTGCAGCCGCTGCGCCTGGGTTACCTGAGCGGCAGCCGCGCGCGGCCGCTGCGTACGCCGGAGCAGCTGCGCGACGACCTGGCGTTCAACATGTGCCGGCTGGTGGATTGGCGCGGCACCGTGCAAAGCGCCTACGAGCGCGGCGTGCGGCTACAGATCGAACTGCCGCCCGGCGCGGTGTTGACCGCTCTGGCGCGCCGGGTGTTCGAGCAGGGCACCGTGATTGCCTGTGACGGTGCCCGGCTCGACACCCTGCAAGCGCTGTTGCGTGAGGAGGGAAGCCGCCAACCCTAGACACCGACTCAAGCTGGCGAAGCACAAGAACAACAACTTCGACGATGCACTTTGAGGACTACAACAATGATTATTTACGGTGTGGCGCTGCTGGCGATCTGTACGCTGGCAGGGGTGATTATCGGTGACATGCTCGGCGTCCTGCTGGGGGTGAAATCCAACGTCGGCGGTGTGGGCATCGCCATGATCCTGCTGATCTGCGCGCGGCTGTGGATGCACAGGCACGGCGGCATGACCAAGGATTGCGAGATGGGCGTCGGCTTCTGGGGCGCTATGTACATCCCGGTGGTGGTGGCCATGGCCGCGCAACAGAACGTGGTGACCGCCCTGCACGGCGGCCCGGTGGCGGTGCTGGCGGCCATCGGTTCGGTGCTGCTCTGTGGCGGCACCATTGCCCTGATCAGCCGCACCAACAAAGGCGAACCGTTGCCGGACGAACCGGACAGTGTCGCCCCTGGTGTCGCTGCGGCAGGGGGACGCTGATATGTGGGATCTGATCGAGAAAGGCCTGGAACACAACGGCCTGGTCACCGCCTTCGCCTTCGTCGGCGTGATCATGTGGGTTTCGGTGCTGCTGTCCAAGCGCCTGACGTTCGGCCGGGTGCATGGCTCGGCCATCGCCATCGTCATCGGCCTGGTGCTGGCCTGGGTCGGCGGCACCATCACCGGTGGGCAAAAGGGCCTGGCGGACCTGGCGCTGTTCTCCGGCATCGGCCTGATGGGCGGCGCCATGCTGCGGGACTTCGCGATTGTCGCCACGGCCTTCGAGGTACAGGCTACCGAGGCGCGCAAGGCCGGGATGATCGGCGCCATCGCGCTGTTTCTCGGCACTGTGCTGCCGTTCATTGTCGGCGCGAGCATAGCCTGGGCCTTCGGCTATCGCGATGCGGTGAGCATGACCACCATCGGCGCCGGCGCGGTGACCTACATTGTCGGCCCGGTGACCGGGGCGGCGATTGGCGCCAGTTCCGATGTGGTGGCGCTGTCCATCGCTACCGGGCTGATCAAGGCGATCCTGGTGATGGTCGGCACGCCCATGGCGGCGCGCTGGATGGGCCTGGACAACCCGCGTTCGGCGATGGTCTTCGGTGGCCTGGCCGGCACCGTCAGCGGGGTGACCGCGGGCCTGGCGGCGACCGATCGGCGCCTGGTGCCCTACGGCGCGCTGACCGCGACCTTCCATACCGGGCTGGGTTGCCTGCTCGGGCCTTCGTTGTTGTATTTCATCGTTCGGGGATTGGTGGGCTGATATGACGTCATCGCGGGCAAGTCGGATCGCCGCCCGCTCGCTCCTACAGAGTAGGCGGTGTCTGTAGGAGCGGAGCTTGCCCGCGATGACAATCTCATGATCACAGCGAAACTCTGGCGTTCTAATCCTGCCGATTGGCATACATCCGGCACTCCGCCAGCAACGCCAGCAGGTTCGGATCACGCTCCTTGGCCTTGAGGAATACCACACCGATATGCTGTTGCAGCCGGTAGCGCGCCTGCAGCGGAATCAGCTTCACGCGGTTTTCGTACACCGCGGCAATCCTTCCCGGCAGCAGGGCATAGCCCACCCCCGAGCTGACCATGCTCAGCAGGGTGAAGATGTCGTTGACCTGCATCGCCACCTTTGGCTCGAAACCCGCCTGCTTGAACACCCGCACACCGTCCTGATGGGTGGCGAAGCCCTGGGTCAGGGTGATGAAGGTCGCGTCGCGCACATCGCTGAGGTCGACTTCCGCCTGCTGGGCGAATGGCGAATCGGCCGGCGTGGCCAGGAAGATATCGTCGGAAAACAGCGGGATCTGCTCGCAGTCCGGGTCGCTGACGCTGTCGTCCAGGGATACCAGGATTGCGTCGACTTCCATGTTCTTCAGTTTGTACAGCAGGTCGATGTTGGAGCCCAGGATCAGGTCGATATTCAGCTCGCTACGGCGCAGCTTCAAGCCCATGATCAGCTGCGGCACGGTCTTCACCGTCAATGAATACAGGGAGCCGAGCTTGAAGCGCTCCGCCGAGAACCCGGCGGCTTCGCGGGTCAGGCGCACGCTTTCGAGCACGTCCTGGATCAGCTTCTGCGCCCGTTCTTCGAGGACGAAGGCGCTCTCCAGCGGTGTCAGGTTGCGTCCTTCATGCTTGAACAGCGGGCAGCGCAGGGCGCTTTCCAGGGAGTGAATGGCCCGGTGCACGCTGACATTGCTGGTCTGCAACTCGGCGGCGGCGCGCGCCAGGTTGCCGGTGCGCATGAACGCCAGAAACACTTCGAGCTTTTTCAGGGTCAACTCTTCATCGATCAGCATGATGGGCACTCTTATTCGAATGCTCCGATTGTGCCTGCCGGGTCATGACTTGGCTGGAGGTTTTTTCGTCCATAGCTTTATTCGGAAACATTGCGCTTTCAGGCTATAGGCCTGAGCCTTGCGCAGATTTTCCGCCTTGGGAGGGGAGTGGCACATGTATCACGGGGAAAGACTCAACGCCTGGACGCATCTGGTCGGCGCGGTGGCGGCACTTGTCGGGGGGATCTGGCTGCTGGTGTTGGCCAGCCTCGACGGCAGTCCGTGGAAAATTGTCAGCGTCGCGATCTACGGTTTCACCTTGCTGGTGCTGTACAGCGCCTCGACCCTGTACCACAGCGTGCGCGGGCGGGCGAAAAGCATCATGCAGAAGGTCGATCACTTCTCCATCTACCTGCTGATCGCCGGCAGCTATACGCCGTTCTGCCTGGTGACCCTGCGCGGGCCCTGGGGCTGGACGCTGTTCGGGATCGTCTGGGGGCTGGCGCTGATCGGCATCCTGCAGGAGATCAAGCCGCGCTCCGAGGCGCGCATCCTGTCCATCGTGATCTACGCGGTGATGGGCTGGATCGTGCTGGTGGCGGTCAAGCCGCTGCTGGCGGCCCTGGGCCCCGCCGGCTTTGCCTGGCTGGCCTCGGGCGGGGTGCTCTACACCGTCGGCATCATCTTCTTCGCCCTCGACAGCCGTTTGCGCCACGCCCACGGGATCTGGCACCTGTTCGTGATCGCCGGCAGTTTGCTGCACTTTGTGGCGATCTTCTTCTATGTGTTGTGATCGGTGACCGCGTTATCGTTTATCGCGAGCAAGCTTCGCTCCTACAGGTACGAGGTGCTTCTGTAGGAGCAGCCGGTCGACGCTCGATTGCTCGCGATAAGGCCCGGCAGGGCCGCCTCAATCCCCTGTCATCAACCGATCCAGCTGCTCCTGGGCCCGGCCGCCGAAGATCTCCAGCAGGCTGCTCAAGGTATGGGGTAGCGCCTCCGCCGCGCGGGTCACGGCATACAGGGTGATCGGCAGCGCCGGGGTCAGCGGACGGATCGCGGTGCTGGCGGGGGAGGCGCCGAGGGCGGTGAAGGGATCGATCACCGCCAGCCCGGCCCCGGATTCGACCATGGCCCGGGCCAGGGAGTAGGTCTGCACAGCGATGCTGACCCGTGGCGCCGGTTCCACGGCTTTCAGGTAACCGTCGAGTTTCGCCGCCAGCGGGTCGGCGCTGGACAGGCCGATCAAGGGCGCACCGGCCAATTCCATCAAGGGCAGCGGCGTGCCCCTGGCCGCCTGGGGCCAGTAATCCAGCGGCGCCAGCGCCACCAGCACCCCGCTGGCCAGGGCCTGGGCGGTCAGTCCCGGGTGGTCCGGGCGCTGCAGGGTCAGCGCCACGTCGATCTCGCGCATCAGCAGGTTCTGCACCAGCTCGCGGCTGTGGGCGCTGGACAGCTCGCAGACGATGTCCGGGTAGCGCCGGGTCCACTGGTTGATGGCCGGCGGCAGCAAGGACAGGGCCAGTGCCGGCGTGGCGCCGACCCGCAGGCTGTGGCCCGGCTCGCGGCGCAGGCTCTGGGCCAGGCGCCGCACCCCTTGCAGGCTTTCGCTGACCTTGTCGACTTCGCGCTCCAGTTCCAGGGCTTCCGGGGTGGCCTGCAACTTGCCCTTGACCCGCAGGAACAGCGGGAAACCCAGCTGTTGCTCGGCGTGCTGCAAGACCTTGGTCACCGCCGGCTGGGAGACGTGCAGCAGTTGCGCCGCGCCGCTGATCGAACCGGTCTGGCGGATGGCCTGGAAAATCTCGATATGACGCAGTCGCATGATGGATCCATAACCTTTGTTTATGGGTGGCCCATCTTTATTCATTGTCCCGGGCCTGTCACCTGGTCCTAACCTGAAGCCTGCTCAACAAGGTTTAAGGACTGACATGGCACAGCGGGTTTGCATCATCGGCGGTGGGGTCATTGGCCTGGCCAGCGCCTACGCCCTGGTTCGCGAGGGGTTCGACGTCAGCCTGGTGGAGGCGCGCGAGGCCTTCGCCAGCCAGACCAGCTTCGCCAACGGCGGCCAGCTGTCGTACCGCTACGTGGCGCCGCTGGCCGATGCCGGCGTGCCCTGGCAAGCCCTGGGCTGGATGCTGCGTGGCGATTCGCCGCTGAAGCTGCGCCCGCGCCTGGACCCGGCGCAGTGGCGCTGGATGGCCGGGTTCCTGGCGGCCTGCCGCGGTTCGGTCAACCGGCGCAACGGCGCCCACCTGCTGCGCCTGGCGCTGTTGAGCCAGGCCACCTTGCAGAGCTGGCGCGAGGAGGACCGGCTCGAGGGTTTTCACTGGCGGCGCAACGGCAAGCTGGTGACCTTTCGCGAAACCGCCAGCTTCGAGCATGCCCGCCACGGCCTGGCCGATCCGCGCCAGCAGCAGGTGCTGTCCGCTGGCGAATGCGCGCAACTGGAGCCGACCCTCGGCGGCGCGCCCTTTGTCGGTGGGATCTTCACCCCGGATGAAGAAGTGGCCGACTGTCACGCCTTCTGCCAGCAACTGGTGGCGCGGCTACAGGCCTCCGGCCGCTGCCAGCTGCTGACGGGGCGCCCGGTCACCGGCATTCGTCAGGCAGGCGGCCAGGTGCAGGCCATCGAGCTGGGCGACGAGGTGCTGGCGGTGGACCAACTGATACTCGCCGCCGGTCATCGCAGTGGCGAACTGGCGCTGCCCGGCCTGAAGCTGCCGCTGTATCCGCTCAAGGGCTACAGCCTCAGCGTGCCGATCGGCGCCGGGCAGCGGGCGCCGGAGATCAGCATCACCGATTACAACCGCAAGATCGTCTATGCGCGGATCGGCCAGCAGCTGCGGGTGGCGGCCATGGTCGATATCGTTGGTTTCGACCCGTCCCTGGATCCCAAACGCCTGGCCCTGATGCAGCGCCAGGCCCGGGAAACCTTCGCCAACGCCGGCGACTACGATGCCGCCATCGAGTGGGCCGGCATGCGCCCGGCGACCCCCAGCGGCGTACCGCTGATTGGCGCCACGGGCTACCGCAACCTGTGGCTCAACCTCGGCCATGGCGCCCTGGGTTTCACCCTGGCCTGTGGCAGCGGGCGGCTGTTGGCCGAGCTGATCGGCCAGCGCCGTACTTCCATCGACATGCAGGGGCTCGCGCCCCATGCCGCCTGATTTCTTTCGCGTACAAGGAGCTATACCATGACCATCCAGCGTCTCCACAGCAATGACCGCCTCAGCGCTGTCGTGAGTTTTGCCGATCTGCTGTTCCTTTCCGGCCAGGTGCCGGGCCCGGCCACCGATGCCGCCGGCCAGACCCGCGAAGTGCTGGCGAAGATCGACGCCTTGCTGGTCGAGGCCGGCAGCGACAAGGATCATTTGCTCAGTGCGACCATCTACCTGAAAAACATCCAGCAGGACTTTGCCGCGATGAACGAGGTCTGGTCGGCCTGGCTGTCCCCTGGCCAGGCACCGAGCCGCACCACCGTGCAGGCCGCCCTGGCGCGCCCGGACATCCTGGTGGAAATCACCGTCATCGCGGTTCGCCGCTAACGCCTTCACCCACAACGGAGAATAACAATGCAAAAAATCACGTTGCTCGGCTGCACCCTTGGCCTGTTGCTCGGCTCCCCGCTGTACGCCAGCGAGGCGCCGCTGACCGGCACCCTGGGCAAGATCGCCACTGCCGGCAGCATTACCCTGGGTTATCGCGATGCGTCGGTGCCGTTTTCCTATGTGGGTGACAACAGCGGCAAACCCATGGGCTATTCGGTGGACCTGGCGAGCAAGGTCGTCGAACGCATCCGCCACAAGCTGGCGCTGCCGCAACTGGCGGTGAAGTACAATCTGGTGACGTCCCAGACCCGCATCCCGCTGGTGCAGAACGGCACCGTGGACCTGGAATGCGGCTCCACCGGGGTCACCGCCGAACGGCAGAAGCAGGTGGCGTTTTCCTACGGCTTCATCTACGTCAAAGGCCAGTTGCTGACCGCCAAGGACAGCGGGATCAAGCGTTTCGCCGACCTGCGCGGCAAGAACGTGGTGACCACCGCCGGCACCACCAACGAGCGCTTCCTCAAGAACTACAACGTCGAGCACAAGATCGACATGTTCGTGATCAGCGCCAAGGACCATGGCGAAGCCTTCCAGATGCTGCAGTCCGGTCGCGCCGCGGCGTTCTACATGGACGACGCGCTGCTTTACGGCGAACGGGCCAAGGCCCGCGACCCGCATAACTGGGTGGTGGTCGGCGAGGAGCAGTCGCGGGAAATCTACAGCTGCATGGTGCGCAAGGACGATCCGCAGTTCCTGGAACTGGTGAACAGCACTCTGGCGGACCTGTACCGCTCAGGGGAGATCAATGGGATCTACCAGCGCTGGTTCGAACAACCGATTCCGCCCAAGGGCCTGAACCTGGAATTCCCGATGACCAGCGAGTTGAAGGCAATCATCGCCAAGCCGGTGAGCGATCCGGTGGAGTAAACACCGGCCCGCTTCTGTAGGAGCCAGGCTTACCGGCGATAGGTGCGTCGCGGAGCGTCAGGCAAAACGCTTTCGCGGGCACAGAGGCAGGGTTGGGGGCGATCTGCTTCTGTAGGAGCCAAGCTTGCTGGCGATAGATGCACCGCGGTGTGTCAGGTGAAACGTTTCGCGGGCAAGTCGGATCGCCGCCCGCTCGCTCCTACAGGGGCAGAAGCGGGTTAGAAGTCGCCCCAGAGTTGCTGCGCTACCGCCAGCGCCACCACTGGGGCGGTTTCGGTGCGCAGCACCCGCGGGCCGAGGCGGGCCGGCAGGAAGCCCGTGGCCTGAGCCTGGTTCACCTCGGCATCGGACAGACCGCCTTCCGGGCCGATCAGGAACGCCAGGGTCGCAGGCTTGGCGTGGCTCACCAGCGGCTCGGCCACCGGGTGCAGCACCAGCTTGAGGTCGGCCTGGGTTTGCTTGATCCAGTCGGCCAGCAGCACTGGCGGGTGAATCACCGGCACCCGTGAGCGCCCGCATTGCTCGCAGGCGCTGGCGGCCACCTGGCGCCAATGGGCCAGGCGCTTGTCGGCGCGTTCGTCCTTGAGCCGCACTTCGCAGCGCTCGCTGAAGATCGGGGTGATTTCATTCACCCCAAGCTCGGTGGCCTTCTGAATCGCCCAGTCCATGCGCTCGCCCCGGGACAGGCCCTGGCCGAGGTGGATCTGCAGCGGCGACTCGACCTGCCCGGCGAAGCTTTCATCGAGCCGGACCACCACGCGTTTCTTGCCGACTTCCAGCAGCGTGCCGCGAAACTCGTTGCCCGAACCGTCGAACAGCTGCAGCGCGTCGCCCTCGGCCATGCGCAGTACGCGCCCGATGTAGTGGGCCTGGGCCTCCGGCAGCTCGTGCTCGCCGAGGCTCAGGGGGGCGTCGATAAAGAAGCGGGACAGTCTCATGGTGGTTCTCTGGGGAAAATTCTGGATCGGTGTCAGTCAGTCGGAGCTTTTCGCGAGCAAGCTCGCTCCTACGGAGGGTGGGCTTGCTCGCGCGTTATCAGCCCGGATCGCGGAAGCCTGGGTGGAAGTCCTTGGGCACCGCCACGCTGACCTTGTCGCTGGTGGCGATATCGATGCCTTCGCTGGCCACCTCGGCGAGGAAGTCGATCTGCTCCGGAGTGATCACGTAGGGCGGCAGGAAATACACCACGCTGCCCAGCGGACGCAGCAGGGCGCCACGCTCCAGGGCGTGCTGGAAGACTTTCAGGCCACGGCGCTCCTGCCACGGGTAGGCGGTCTTGCTGGCCTTGTCCTGGACCATCTCGATGGCCAGCACCATGCCGGTCTGGCGTACTTCCGCAACGTGCGGGTGGTCCGCCAGGTGCGCGGTCGAGCTGGCCATGCGCTGGGCCAGCGCCTGGTTGTTCTCGATGACCTTGTCCTGCTCGAAGATATCCAGGGTCGCCAGCGCCGCCGCACAGGCCAGCGGGTTACCGGTGTAGCTGTGGGAGTGGAGGAAGGCGCGCAGGGTCGGGTAGTCGTCGTAGAAGGCGCTGTAGACTTCGTCGGTGGTCAGGCACGCCGCCAGCGGCAGGTAGCCGCCAGTCAGGGCCTTGGACAGGCAGAGGAAGTCCGGGCGGATACCGGCCTGTTCGCAGGCGAACATGGTGCCGGTGCGGCCGAAGCCGACGGCGATTTCGTCATGGATCAGGTGCACGCCGTAGCGATCGCAGGCCTCGCGCAGAAGCTTGAGGTATACCGGGTGGTACATGCGCATGCCGCCGGCGCCCTGGATCAGCGGCTCGACTATCACCGCGGCAATAGTGGCGTGGTGTTCCGCCAGGGTCTGCTCCATGGCCGCGAACATGTTGCGCGAGTGTTCTTCCCAGCTCATGCCTTCGGGGCGCAGGTAGCAGTCCGGGCTCGGCACCTTGAGGGTGTCCAGCAGCAGGGCCTTGTAGGTCTCGGTGAACAGCGGCACATCGCCCACCGACATCGCGGCGATGGTTTCGCCGTGGTAGCTGTTGGTCAGGGTGACGAAGCGCTTCTTGTCCTTCTGGCTGCGGTTGAACCAGTAGTGGAAGCTCATCTTCATCGCCACTTCGATGCACGACGAACCGTTGTCGGCATAGAAACAGCGGGTCAGGCCTTGCGGGGTGATGTTCACCAGGCGCTCGGAGAGCTCGATCACCGGCTGATGGCTGAAGCCGGCGAGGATCACGTGCTCCAGTTGATCGACCTGGTCCTTGATGCGCTGGTTGATGCGCGGGTTGGCGTGGCCGAACACATTGACCCACCAGGAGCTGACCGCATCGAGATAGCGCTTGCCTTCGAAGTCCTCCAGCCACACGCCTTCACCGCGCTTGATCGGGATCAGCGGCAGCTGTTCGTGGTCTTTCATCTGGGTGCAGGGATGCCATAACACCGCGAGATCGCGTTGCATCCACTGGTTGTTGAGGCCCATGTTCAGTCTCCTGGAGGCGGCTCTAAGTACGCGAGCAAACAATCGCGCAAGCCTATGCAATGCCAGGCCGTGTCACAACCCATTGCATGCGTTGAGGGCGAATTGGTAGCGGTCGCAGGACGGTCTGTCACGTTTTTCCCCGGTAGACCTTAATGCCTGGTTAATTTAGTGTTCCTAGGATCAACATCGTATTTCTCGATATTTCAAAGCGAAAATTTCCGCTTTAATTCGATAGTTAAATCGATAGTCTTGGGCAGCAGTTCTTACAGGATTCAAGTGATGCAGCTAGGTAACTCTTCTTCCCGCTACGGCTGGGTAAGCATTTTTCTGCACTGGAGCGTGGCGCTGGCAGTCTTTGGATTGTTCGCCCTGGGCCTGTGGATGGTCGGCCTGGATTACTACAGTGCCTGGCGCAAAGATGCGCCGGACCTGCACAAAAGCATTGGCTTGACGCTGTTCGCGATCATGCTGCTGCGGGTGTTGTGGCGCTTCGTCAGCCCACCGCCACCGGCACCGGACAACCACGGTCGCCTGACGCGCCTGGGTGCCAAGTTCGGCCATGCCTTCCTCTATCTCAGTCTGTTCGCTGTGATGATTGCCGGTTACCTGATTTCCACCGCAGACGGTGTCGGGATCCCGGTGTTTGGCCTGTTTGAAATTCCTGCCCTGGTTTCCGGTCTACCGGACCAGGCAGATGTGGCCGGCGAGGTGCATCTGTACCTGGCCTGGGGCCTGGTGATCTTCGCCGGAGTGCATGCCCTGGCCGCTTTGAAACACCACTTTATCGATCGTGACGCGACCCTGGCTCGAATGCTGGGGCGCAAAGCCTGATGCTCAACCTCTACTCAAAAGGAATAGAAAGCATGTTGAAAAAGACTCTCGCCGCTCTGGCAATCGGTTCTGCTCTGTTGTCTGCCGGTCAGGCGATGGCCGCGGACTACGTGATCGACAAGGAAGGCCAGCACGCCTTCGTCGACTTCAAGATCAGCCACCTGGGCTACAGCTTCATCACCGGTACCTTCAAGGACCTGGACGGCAAGTTCAGCTTCGACGCAGCCAAGCCTGAAGACGCCAAGATCGAAGTCAACGTACGCACCGCCAGCGTGTTCACCAACCACGCTGAACGCGACAAGCACGTCAACAGCAAGGACTTCCTGGAGTCGGGCAAATTCCCTGATGCGAAGTTTGTTTCCACCAGCGTCAAGCCAACCGGCAAGAATGCTGATGGCAAGCAGACCGCTGATGTGGCTGGCGACCTGACTTTCCACGGCGTGACCAAGCCGATCGTGGTCAAGGCCACCTTCCTGGGTGAAGGCAAGGATCCATGGGGCGGCTACCGCGCCGGTTTTGAAGGCACCACCAGCATCAGCCGCAAAGAGTTCAACAAGGACGGGATGGATGTTGGCCCGCAGTCCGACACCGTTCAGCTGTACATCACCTTCGAAGGTGTGAAAGCGAAGTAATGCTTCGCCTGTAGCAGCTATAAAAAAACGCCCCTGATCGCAAGATCAGGGGCGTTTTTTATTGCCGCGGGTAACTCAGCGATTGCGGGTCAGCAAGGCTGGTTTCTCGCCACGTGGGCGGCTTGGCAGTTGATCGAGCTGCTCGGGAGTCGGGAAGCGGTCGGCTTTCGATTCCTTGTGCATGATCTTCGGCTGGTTGCCGCGCGGGTTCTGCACCGCCGGTTCCTGACGCGCCTGGTCGTCGCGGGCCGGACGACGATTGCGCGACTCTTCGCGACGGGCCTGGCCGTCACGTGGAGCGCCGCTGCGTGGGCCGTTGCGCTTGGCAGGTGGAGTGCCGGTGCTGGCGCCGCTGCTGTTGCGCGGACCGCCGGAGCGACCCTGGCCGCCACTGCGCGGCGCATTGCTGTTGGCTGCCGCGCCCTGGCCTGGCGCGCCTGGACGGCGACCGCGGCTCTGGTTGTTCTTGTTCTGGTACGGGCTGACGTAGTCGGCGCGATTGCCGAAGTTGTCCACGTCGTCGTCCAGGAACTCGTCCGGGGCACGGTCAGCGCGTGGCGTCGGCTGGCGCTGTTCGCGGGCCGGGGTACCTTCGCGAGGTTTCTGCTCACGGGCTGGACGGTCGCCGCGAGCGGCCGGTTTTTCCTTGCCCTTGTCCTTGCCTTTGTCTTTACGACCGCCACCACCACCGCCGCCATTCGGACCGTCGCCACGCGGGCCACGGGAATTGCGTGGGTTACGCACGTCCGGACGCTCGCGTACTTCCGGTTTCTCGGCTTCCACGGCGCTGGCGTCGAAGCCCATCAGATCGCCGTCGGGGATCTTCTGCTTGGTCATGCGCTCGATGCTTTTGAGCAGCTTCTCTTCGTCCGGCGCGACCAGCGAGATCGCTTCGCCCGAACGACCGGCACGGCCGGTACGACCGATGCGGTGCACGTAGTCTTCGTCGACGTTCGGCAGTTCGAAGTTGACCACGTGTGGCAACTGGTCGATGTCCAGGCCGCGGGCGGCGATGTCGGTGGCGACCAGGATCCGCACTTCACCGGCCTTGAAGTCGGCCAGGGCCTTGGTACGGGCGTTCTGGCTCTTGTTGCCGTGGATGGCGACGGCGGTCAGGCCGTGCTTGTCCAGGTACTCGGCCAGGCGGTTGGCGCCGTGCTTGGTACGGGTGAAGACCAGTACCTGTTCCCAGGCGCCAGCGGTGATCAGGTGGGCCAGCAAGGCACGCTTGTGGCTGGCGGCCAGGCGGAACACCCGTTGCTCGATACGCTCGACCGTGGTGTTCGGCGGCGTGACTTCGATGCGCTCGGGGTTGTGCAGCAGCTTGCCGGCCAGGTCCGTGATGTCCTTGGAGAAGGTCGCGGAGAACAGCAGGTTCTGGCGCTTGGCGGGCAGGCGTGCGAGGACTTTCTTCACGTCATGGACGAAGCCCATGTCGAGCATGCGGTCGGCTTCGTCGAGCACGAGGATTTCCACGTGGGACAGGTCGACGCTGCCCTGGCCGGCCAGGTCGAGCAGGCGGCCGGGGCAGGCCACCAGCACGTCGACGCCGCGGGCCATGGCCTGAACCTGTGGGTTCATGCCGACGCCGCCGAAGATGCAGGCACTGACGAACTTCAGGTCGCGGGCATAGACCTTGAAGCTCTCGTGCACTTGCGCGGCCAGTTCGCGGGTTGGGGTCAGGACCAGGACGCGCGGTTGGCGCGGGCCATGACGCTGGGATTTGTCCGGGTGACCGTTGGGAAACAACCGTTCCAGGATCGGAAGGGCGAAACCGCCGGTTTTACCAGTACCTGTCTGTGCCGCGACCATCAGGTCGCGACCTTGCAACACGGCGGGAATGGCCCGCTGTTGCACCGGAGTAGGCTGGGTGTAGCCGGCGGCTTCGATGGCACCGACTAAAGCCTCGGAGAGACCGAGGGAAGCAAAGGACATGAGTAATCCTGTTTTAGTGAGGGCTTGGCCCAGAGGGATAGTCTTGCCTGGCGCGAATGGCGTTTAAGAGGACGCAATCCCGTCCGGTCCTGCTGGCTCCTGAAGGCTCATCGGCGAGGGCTCGCGCGGGCCTTGTGGCTGCGCTGTAGCGGTATCGAGAGGCCTTGAACAGGGTCGAGCGTCCGGGCGTGAGCCTGGCGGGAAGGCCGGAGTATAACAGAGCAATCAGCGTGCGCTGCTTTCCTGCTGCTCAACGGTTTTCACCGGTGCGCCGGGCGGCATTGCGCTTGAGTCGGCCATGGCCGGCGCCGCGCCATAGCGTGCGCTCAGTTCGGCGTAGGCCGGCTCGCGTTTGAAGCGCTTGAGTTCGGCGCCGAAACGCTGCACCAGCAAGTCCATGCCGGCATTGCGTCGTACCGCCAGAAACTGGCTCTGGCGGCTGATGACCACCGGGTTCTCGGTGATCTGCTGGCGAATGTTCAGTTGGTCCAGCAGATGCTGGCCGACCCGCCGATCGGTGATCAGCAGGTCGATACGGCCGCGCAGCAGCTTGCCGAAGTTGGCTTCGTGGGTCGGCGCCGGCTCGTGCTTGAACAGGGTGGATTCCCTGAAGTCCTGGCTGTACAGGTAGCCGGGGGAGGTGCCCACGGTCAGCCCGCGCAAGTCTTCCAGGGTGCGGAACGGAAAGGGCCGGGCGTTGGCATAGAACATCACGAACTCGACGTCCGACAGCGGCTCGCTGGGGTAGAGCAGGCTGCTTTCGCGTTCGTTGCTGTGAAAGATGTCCAGGGCACCGTCGGCCTGGCCTTGTTCGAGCATGGCCAGGCAACGTTTCCAGGGCAGGAACTGCCATTCGACTTCGATCCCCAGGCGCTGGAAGACGATCGCCGTGGTTTCGTAATCCAGCCCCAGGGCCTTGCCCTGTTCCTCATAGACATAAGGGGCCCAGGGCTCGGTGACAATGCGCAGCTTCTCGCCGTGGGCGGTGAGGCTCAGGCAAGCGCAGATAAAGGCTGTCAGCAACTGGGCAATGACGGGCATCGATGGAGATTACGACGAGAGGTCGTCCAATACTAGAGGCCGTCTAGCTCAAGCCTCAGTCAGCCTTTGTCTCGATCAGATGCAGGTAGATGGCCTTGCGCCGCTGGCCCAGTACCAGGCGAATCACCGGGTGGTTGAACCAGCGCTCGAGTTGATGGCTGTTGAGCGGTTTTTTCAGGCGGCCTTCGGCGTTTTCCCGGGCTTTCTCCCACCAGACCGGGGCGCAGGCCTGGTCGAATTCGTTGGTGTGGCGGTAGCAGCCGTAGAGGATTTCGCGCATGAACTGCCGCTGGTGTCCGGGCAGGGCCAGGGTCACGATCTTGTAGGCCAGGCGTTGCAAGGCCGGTGGGCGTGGCAGGGTCGCGGTGACCAGGCGGGTTTCGTCCAGGGCGACGGTGCTGGTGGGCGCTGCGCCGTGCTTGTCCAGCCAGGCCTTGATCTTGGCGCGAAACAGCTGCTTGCGGCTCCAGTAGTGGTGGATCAGGTCGGGGCATTCGCGGACCTGTTTGGTGCGATAGGCGGCGACCGACAGACAGAACTCTTCGAGGGTGTAGGCACCATTGGCCAGCGGGTGCAGCTCGTCCATCAGGGCGATGGAGCGCTCCAGTACGTCGGCGTCCGCGCGGTGCAGGCCGATCACGCCGGAGTTGAGCAAAGGCATCTGGTCGTCGGCCAGTTTGCGTTTTTGCAGCAAGCCGGCCAGGGACTGGTAGAGGCCGGACTCCTTGTTGGCGCCGTAGCACATGCCGAACGCATTACACAGCAGGGTGCCGGGCTGGACGCGGCGAAACAGCTCCAGCGGCGAGCAGTGGAAAAAGGTATCGGTGTCGATCAGCAACGCCAGTTCGGACTCTTGCAACACCTGCTGCATCACCACGTGCTTGGCGCGAAAGTGGTAGCCGTGTGGGGCGATCCAGGCCTGGCGGGTGCTTTCATCCAAGGGGCGCACGCGCACAGGCAGGTCGCGGTAAGGCGCGGCATTGTCGGTGAAGACCTGGATATCGAGGGCTTCGCCCGGTGTTTCGCGCAGCCCGGCCAGGGCGCTGGCAATACTGAACGCGGCTTCCTGGTGATAGGTCGCGGCGCCGTAAACCAGATAGATCAATTGTGGGCGTGCTGCGGTGCTGCCTGTGGACATCTACGGCGATCCTTCGGATGTATGGGGGGTAAAAAAAAGGCCCTGGATTTCGCCAAGGCCTTTTTCCGATGCTGTCGGGTGGTTAACGCGGCAGCTTCAGGTTGTTCCAGACGGCCAGGCTTGGCTCGGCTTGGTTCAGAGTATAGAAGTGCAATCCCGGCGCACCGCCTTGCAACAAACGTTCACACATTTCAGTGATGACCTGTTCGCCGAACGCCTGGATGCTCTGGCTGTCGTCGCCGTAGGCTTCCAGTTGCTTGCGGATCCAGCGCGGGATTTCCGCGCCGCAGGCGTCGGAGAAACGCGCCAGCTTGCTGTAGTTGGTGATCGGCATGATGCCGGGCACGATCGGGATGTTCACACCCATTTGTTGCACGCGTTCGACGAAGTAGAAATAACTGTCGGCGTTGAAGAAATACTGGGTGATCGCACTGTTGGCGCCGGCGTTGGCCTTGCGCACGAAGTTGTTGAGGTCGTCTTCGAAATTGCGCGCCTGTGGGTGCATTTCCGGATACGCCGCCACTTCGATGTGGAAGTGATCGCCGGTCTCTTCACGAATGAAACTCACCAGGTCGTTGGCGTGACGCAGCTCGCCGCTGGCCATGCCCATACCCGAAGGCAGGTCGCCGCGCAGGGCGACGATACGGTTGATGCCGGCAGCCTTGTACTGGGTCAGCAGGCCACGCAGGTCGGCCTTGCTGTCACCGACGCAGGACAGGTGCGGCGCGGCGGGGACCTTCACTTCGCTTTCGAGCTGCAGCACGGTGTTCATCGTGCGGTCGCGGGTCGAGCCACCGGCACCGTAGGTGCAGGAGAAGAAATCGGGGTTGTAGCTGGCCAGCTGGCGGGCAGTGGCGAGCAGTTTTTCATGCCCAGCATCGGTCTTGGTCGGGAAGAACTCGAAGCTGTAGCGACGGTCTTGGGACATGGAGGAAACCTCCAGCTACAAGCCGCAAGCCACAAGCTGCAAGAGTAGCGGAGGTGCGCTCAGCTCTTGTGCCTGGAACGGGCTGCTTGAAACTGTTTAAGCAAATAGGGACGAAGCCGAAAGCTTCGAGCGGCAAGCACGGCTTGTGGCCTTTGCTTGTCGCTTGAAGCTCAAGGCTTGCAACTGCTCTTAGTAGCGGTAAGCGTGTGGCTTGAACGGGCCTTCGACGGTGACGCCGATGTAGTCAGCCTGTTGCTTGGTCAGTTGAGTGACCACGCCACCGAAGCCGCGGACCATTTCCAGGGCCACTTCTTCGTCGAGTTTCTTCGGCAGTACTTCAACGGTCAGGCGCTCGGCTTTCTGGGCTGGCGACAGGTCGGCGTACTTCTGGCCGAACAGGAAGATCTGCGCCAGTACCTGGTTGGCGAACGAACCGTCCATGATGCGGCTTGGGTGACCGGTGGCGTTGCCCAGGTTCACCAGGCGGCCTTCGGCCAGCAGGATCAGGTAGTCGTCGTTCTGGGCGTCGAAAGCGCCTGGACCGGTACGGTGAACCTTGTGCACCTGTGGCTTCACTTCTTCCCATGCCCAGTTCTTGCGCATGAAAGCGGTGTCGATTTCGTTGTCGAAGTGACCGATGTTGCAGACAACGGCGCGCTTCTTCAGGGCCTTGAGCATGTTCGCGTCGCAAACATTGACGTTACCGGTGGTGGTCACGATCAGGTCGATCTTGCCCAGCAGGGCCTTGTCGATGCTTGCTTCGGTGCCGGTGTTGATACCGTCGATGAACGGCGAAACCAGTTCGAAACCGTCCATGCAGGCTTGCATGGCGCAGATCGGGTCGACTTCGGAAACCTTGACGATCATGCCTTCCTGACGCAGGGACTGGGCCGAGCCCTTGCCCACGTCACCGTAACCGATGACCAGCGCTTGCTTGCCGGACAGCAGGTGGTCGGTACCGCGCTTGATCGCATCGTTCAGGCTGTGACGGCAGCCGTACTTGTTGTCGTTCTTGCTCTTGGTCACCGAGTCGTTGACGTTGATGGCCGGGATCTTCAGTTCGCCCTTGGCCAGCATGTCCAGCAGGCGGTGCACGCCAGTGGTGGTTTCTTCGGTCACGCCGTGGACGCGATCCAGCACCTGCGGGTACTTCTTGTGCAGCAGCTCGGTCAGGTCGCCGCCGTCGTCGAGGATCATGTTGGCGTCCCAAGGCTTGCCATCCTTGAGGATGGTCTGCTCCAGGCACCACTCGTACTCTTGCTCGGTCTCGCCTTTCCAGGCGAATACCGGGATACCGGCAGCGGCGATGGAGGCAGCGGCCTGGTCCTGGGTCGAGAAGATGTTGCAGGACGACCAGCGTACTTCGGCACCCAGGGCAACCAGGGTTTCGATCAGCACGGCAGTCTGGATGGTCATGTGGATGCAGCCGAGAATCTTCGCGCCCTTGAGCGGTTGTTCAGCGGCGTACTTGCGACGCAGACCCATCAGGGCCGGCATTTCCGATTCGGCGATGATGGTTTCACGACGGCCCCAGGCGGCCAGGGACATGTCGGCGACTTTGTAGTCGGTAAAATCTGCAGGCGTGATTACAGCGCTCATGAAGAGCCTCCATTCGTAAGTATGCGAATGGGCGCCGTTGTGCGTTTAGTGACTGACCGAACCATCACGGCCAGACAACGCCCCATCCGAGCCTGACAGGCTTAGCCTGCTGCAGCGCCCCTCGGACAGGTGGCGGGAAAACGGTATCAGGTGATCGTTACCGTTTTGAAACGGGGGCGATTATAGCTGTCTGCTTGCGACTTCCCAAGGATTTCTGTCGGACGATGTTCGAACGGTAATCGCGACCATAGTAGAAGCCCAATAGAGCTCTGCGCCGGGGTCTGCCATGATGCCGGCATCAATCGGCAAGACGGTCAGGAGTGAGTATGAATTTCCACACCCGCAAATGGGTAAAACCCGAAGACCTCAACCCCAACGGCACGCTGTTCGGCGGCAGCCTGTTGCGCTGGATCGACGAAGAAGCCGCTATCTACGCCATCGTCCAGCTGGGCAACCAGCGCGTGGTCACCAAGTACATTTCCGAAATCAATTTCGTCAGCGCCTCGCGCCAGGGCGACATCATCGAACTGGGTATCACCGCCACCGAATTCGGCCGCACCTCGATCACCCTGACCTGTGAAGTGCGCAACAAGATCACCCGCAAAAGCATCCTCACCGTCGAGAAGATGGTCTTCGTCAACCTGGGCGAGGACGGCTTGCCGGCTCCCCACGGTCGTACCGAAATCAAATACGTGAAGGATCAGTTCAAGGACGACGAGCCCATCGCCTGAACTTCGCGCCATACCCTTTGTAGGAGCAACCGGTCGACGCTCGATTGCTCGCGATCAGAGCTGCCAGGCGCCGCGATCTGCTTGAGGCAGCGCGGTGTCTGGACGGCCCAATCGCGAGCAAGCTTCACTCCTACAGATGCAGGTTGTCAGTGAGCCTCCTGCTCGGCGGCCGGCGCATCCTTGGTGACATGGCGCACCAGCTTGCCGATGGTCAGGCCCTGCAGGAGGATCGACGACAGCACCACGATGTAGGTGATGCTCAGCACCAGGTCGCGCTCCGGGCCCAATGGCAGGGCCAGCGCCAGCGCCACCGAAACCCCGCCGCGCAGGCCGCCCCAGGTCAGTACCCGGATGGTGCCGCGCGGCACGCTGCGCCAGCGGCGTAGCAGGACGATGGCCGGGGCCACGGTGAGCAGGCGCGACAGCACGATCGCCACCGCCAGCAGGCTCGCGGCCAGCAAGTGCAGCCAGTTGAACGGCAGCAGCAACAGCTCCATGCCGATCAGGGCGAACAACAGGGCGTTGAGCATGTCGTCGAGCAGTTCCCAGAAACCGTCCAGGTAACGCCGGGTCATGTCGTTCATCGCCAGGTTGCGCCCCAGGTTGCCGATGATCAGGCCCGCCACCACCATCGCGATCGGTGCCGAGACGTGCAGTTCGCTGGCCATCGCCGAGCCGCCGATCACCAGGGCCAGGGTCAGCATCACCTCGATCTGGTGCTGCTCGATGCTCTTGATCATCAGGTACACCAGGTAGCCGATCAGCCCGCCGAACACCACGCCGCCGATGGCCTCATGGGCAAACAGCAGGGCGGTGGCGCCGATGGTCGGGGTTTCGCCGAGCTGGGCGATACCCAGCAGCACGGTGAACACCACCACCGCGGTGCCGTCGTTGAACAGCGATTCGCCGACGATGGTGGTTTTCAGTGGCTTCGACGCGTTGGCGGTACGCAGCACGCCGAGCACCGCGATCGGGTCGGTCGGCGAGATCAGGGCACCGAACAGCAGGCAATAGAGGAAGCTCACGTGCCAGCCGAACAGGCCGAAGATCCAGTAGGCCAGGCTACCGATGACGAACGTGGCGATCAGCACGCCGACCGTGGCCAGCAGGCCGATGGGCCAGCGGTAGCTGCGCAGGTCGTTGAGGTTGACGTGCAAGGCGCCGGCGAACAGCAGGAACGACAGCATCCAGTTCATCAGCAGGTCGCCGAAGTCGATCTGGCCGATCAGCTGTTGCACGTGCTCTTCCAGGCCGGGATAGCCGAGGAAGCTCAAGCCTTGCAGCAGCAGGGAAAACAGCAGGGCGGTGACCATCACACCGATGGTCGGCGGCAGGCCGATGAAGCGGAAGTTGACGTAGGTGAGCAGGGTGGTCAGGCAGATGAAGGCGGCAACGAGTTCAAGCATCCGGAGTCCCTTGGATAGAAACGTGAAAAGAAAGCCCGAAAGCCATCGGGCATGGGTTTGATGGGCCGCTGGCGGCCCGGGGCACACCGACAAGGAAAGTTCAGATTCTTCTGGCGGTGAGCCGGCTGCCAGCCTGGGGACCTGCAGGCGACTGTCGGTCAGTCGCGCGCTCGTCGGGGCTCAGCCGGATACATTGACCGCGGCCGCCTGGCGACGTTGCAGGTGAATGAACAGCAGCGCGGTCAGCACCGTCAGTCCGCCGACCAGCGCGCCGGTCCACGGCAGGTCGGCCAGGTCGGCGCCGCTGGCCACCACCAGGCCGCCGATCCAGGCGCCGGCGGCGTTGCCCAGGTTGAAGGCGCTCTGGTTCAGGGTCGAGCCCAGGTTGGGTGCCTCATGGGCCTGGTCGATGATCAGCAGTTGCAGGATCGGGCACAGGGCGAAGGCGAAAATCCCCCACAACAGCAAAGTGATCGCCGCCGGAATCAGCAGGTGGCTGGTCTGGCTGAACGCGGCCAGCACCAGCACCACGGCCAGCGCCATGGCCACCAGCGACGGCAGCAGGCGGCTGTCGGCCAGGCGGCCGCCGAGCATGCTGCCGGCCGTCAGGCCGACGCCGAACAGCAGCAACATGATGGTCACGCCATGGGGGCTGACGCCGGTGACGTCCTGCAGGATCGGCGCGATATAGGTGAAGACGCTGAACAGGCTGGTGGACGCCAGCACACTCATGCCCAGGGCCAGCAGCACGTTGGTCTTGCCCAGGACCTTGAACTCGCTGGCCAGGTTGGCCTTGTCCATGGCGATGTGCCGGGGCAGCCAGAGCCACTGGGCAATGGCGGCGATCACTCCGATCACCGACACCGCCCAGAAGGTCGAGCGCCAGCCGGCGTATTGCCCCAGCGCCGTGCCCAGCGGCACGCCGAGCACATTGGCCAGGGTCAGGCCGGTGAACATCATGGCGATCGCCTGGGCGCGCTTGTTCGGCGCCACCAGGCTGGCGGCAACCACCGAGCCGATGCCGAAAAACGCGCCGTGGCACAGCGCGGTGATCACCCGCGCGGCCATCAGCGTGGCGTAGTTCGGCGCCAGCGCGCAGAGCACATTGCCGAGGATGAACATTAGGGTCATACCCAGCAACGTGGCCTTGCGTGGCATGTTGGCGGTGCCGACGGCGAGGATCGGCGCGCCGAACACCACGCCCAGGGCGTAACCGGTAATCAGCAGGCCGGCATGGGGAATGCTGACGGACAGGTCGCGGGCGACATCGGGCAGCAGGCCCATGATGACGAATTCAGTGGTACCGATGCCGAAGGCGGCAACAGCCAGTGCGAGCAAGGCGAGTGGCATGCGAGGGTTCTCTGTCTGTAGTCTTGACGCCCTGGTCAGGCATACGCATGCCGGCTTTGCTCCTCCATCGGATCGGGTCCGGCGGATCGGGCAGCAGCAAAAAATATTGGAATAGGTATATGCGCAACATGAGTGCGGCGTGGTCGGCGTCAGTATAGACAGCCGTTGCGCCTAGGTGAATCGATTCTCTTGTAGCAAACAGGGAGTGTGAGGTGCTGGCGACAACTCTGGTTCTGGTGGCGGCGCTGCTGCATGCGGCGTGGAATACCCTGATCAAGTTCAGCGGCGAGCGGTTGTTGGTGGTGGCCTGCATGGACAGCGTCGGCTTGCTGTTCGTGGCGCTGATGCTGGGGTTCGTCGAGTGGCCGCCGCTGGAGATCTGGCCGTGGATCCTGGCGTCGGCGGTTTTCGAATTGTTCTACCGCTACCTGTTGATCCAGGCCTATCGGGTCGGCGACCTGGGCCTGGTCTATCCATTGATGCGCGGCCTTTCGCCCCTGGTGGTGCTGGCCTTGACCCTGATTTTCGCGGGCGAGGTGCTCAGCCCCCAGCAGATCCTCGGCATCCTGTTGATCCCTTTCGGCATGCTGTGCCTGCTGTGGCAGGGCGGTGGCGGCGATCGCCTGCCGTGGTCGATGTTGCCGGTGGTGGCGCTGATCGGCCTGTGCATCGGCTGCTACACCTTTATCGACGGCCAGGCGCTGCGCCGCTGGTCCCATCCGCTGGATTACCTGGTGTGGGTGACGCTGCTCAGCGCCTGGCCCTTCCCGCTGCTGGCGCTGCTGCGCAAGCGTGCGGCCTTCACCCTGTTCTGGCGCGAGCAATGGCAGTTGGGGTTGAGTGTCGGGTTCTGCGTATTGTTCAGCTACGCTCTGGTGCTGTGGGCCATGCAGCTGGGATCGATCGCCGAGGCGGCGGCGCTGCGGGAAATCAGCGTGATCCTGGTGGTGTTGTTCGGCATGCGTTACCTGCAAGAACCTTTCGGTCGACCTCGGCTCTTAGCTTGTGGGCTGGTGCTGATCGGCATGCTGGTGATGAAGTTCTGACCCCGCTCCCCTCATGACTTTAAAAAGGACTCTGCCATGACCGTCGCTTTCTGGTGTGTATTGATCGCCATCTTCCTGCCGTACCTGTGTAACAGCATCGCCAAGTTCAGCGGGGGCAACTTTGGCCTGCGGCAGAACCATGACCCGCGGGCCTATCTCGAGACCCTCGAGGGTTTCCCCCGGCGGGCGCAAGCGGCACAGCTCAACAGTTTTGAAGTGACCCCGGCCTTTGCGGCGGGGGTGATCATTGCCCATGTCGCCAACGTCGCCGAACTGGTGACCATCGATGTGCTGGCGGTGCTGTTCATCACCAGCCGCCTGCTGTACATCATCTGCTACCTGGCGGACTGGGCGGTCCTGCGTTCGCTGGTGTGGTTTGTCGGCATGGCGCTGATTGCCAGCTTCTTTTTCGTATCGATCTGACCGGCTTTGGTAGCGGCTGCCGCCTCTCGCCGAAGCGGCAGCAGTCACGGGGTTACTTGCTGTCGGTGACTTCAGGCACTTTCGGCAGCGTGGCGCCCTTGGGCCAGAGCATCCAGATCTGACCCTGCTGTTTCATGTCCCCCGCCAGTTGCCCGGCCGCGTCGCCGGTGCCCCAGAACAGGTCGGCGCGAACTTCGCCGGCGATCGCGCCACCGGTGTCCTGCGCCGCCACCGGGCGGATCAGGCTGCTGCCATCGGGCCGGGTGGTGGAGAGCCACAGCAGGCTGCCCAGCGGAATCACCTTGCGGTCCACCGCCACGCTGTAGCCGGACGTCAGCGGTACGTTCAGCGAGCCGCGCGGGCCTTCGTTGCTGTCCGGGTTGCGGTTGAAGAACACGTAGCTGGGGTTGCTGCCCAGCAGTTCCGGGATGCGATTGGGGTTGGCCTTGGCCCAGGCGGCGATGGTGCCCATGGTCACGTCTTCTTTCTTCAACTCGCCCTGATCCACCAGCCAGCGGCCGATGGGGCGGTAGGGGTGACCGTTCTGATCGGCATAACCGATGCGCAACTGGCGCCCGTCTTCCAGCTGGATGCGGCCTGAGCCCTGGATCTGCAGGAACTGCAGGTTCATCGGGTCGGTCAGCCAGGCGATCACCGGCGCCTTGACCCCCTTGGTCTCGATGGTCGCGGCATCGTCATAGGGTTTCAGCACCCGGCCTTCGAGGCGGCCACGCAGGCGCTTGCCCTTGAGTTCGGGATAAATGCTGTCAAGGGCGACGATGATCATGTCTTCCGGCACGCCATAGACCGGTACCGACGCGGTCTTGGTCTGGGTCAGGCTGCCCGGATAGACAGGTTCGTAGTAGCCGGTGATCAGGCCGTTGCTGCTGCCGCTGGCCGAGCGCAGGCCGTAGACGTCCAGGTGTTCCTTGAGGAAGCTGCGGACATCCAGGGCAGTGAGCGGCACGTTGGCCGCCGTCGCGCAGGTCGGGCCCCATACCGGGTCGGCCTTCAGCCGAGTGCAGGCGCTGCGCCAGGAGCCGAAGCCGGCCAGCAGGTCGTCGTCGGACACAGTGGGCAAGGCTTCCCAGTTGGTGCTGGTATAGGTGGCGATAGCGTGGGGTTGGGGGGGCTTGCCGACTTCGCCGCCATTGCATCCGGCCAGCAGGATCGCGGTCGGCAAGGCCCAGGCCAGGTGTCGACGCCACAGTTTGAAACGGGTGTTCATTGGGTACTTCCTTTGTGGCTTGCCTGGGCGCATGGCAACTTCAGGCAATCCATATTGTTAATAGGGCTATTGGTCTTTGCCGGGCAGGCGAGGATACTGGCGGCCGTTTCCCGTGACCCGAAGCCACCATGACTCTTAAAAGACTCTCTGTTGTATTGCTGGCCTGCCTGACGTTGTCCGCCTGCGGCGGTGTCGATCCGAACTCCCCGCTGGGGCAGCGCAAGGCGATCTTCAAACAGATGCTCAAGACCGGTGAAGACCTGGGCGGCATGCTCCGTGGGCGTATCCCCTTCGACGGCCCGCGTTTTACCGAAGGCGCGATCAAGCTGGACAACCTGTCTCACGAACCCTGGAAGCACTTCCCGCAGGTCAAGGAGCAGGAGCACACCAGCGCGACTGACGATGTCTGGCAGAAGCAGGCGCGTTTCCAGGAACTGGCCCGTACCCTCGAGGCGGCCACCGGTGAATTGGTAGTCGCCAGCAAGGTCCAGCCGTACAGGGCCAGCAATCTGGGACCGGCGGTGCAGAAAGTCGAAGATGCCTGCAGTGCCTGCCATAAAGAGTTTCGCGATCACTGATCCCGTCGCCTGAGGTGGCTGCGGCAGGCACATCTGCCGCGGCGGCTCGAACTTACTTGTCCAGTTCGTCGAGGGCTTCCTGCAATTCCTTGCGGGACTCGGCCAGCTTGTCCTTGCGCTTGTTGATCTTCTCGGCGTCGCCTTTTTTCATGGCCTTGTCCAGGTCGGTCTGACGCCGACTGACTTCGTGCTTGGCTTCCAGCACCTTGTTTTCGCGTTCCTTTTTCAGCGAGGCGTCGGTGCAGTTCGCGGTGGTTTCGCTCAGGGCTTTTTCCAGGCCAGCCTGTTGCTCGCTGTTGCCGTGGGCCTTGGCCTGTTCGATCTGGGTACTGATGGCCTGGCGCTTGGCGGCGCAACCGGTGAGTTCCGGGGTCTGTTCGGCGGCCATCAGGGCTGGGGTTGCCAGGCTGAACGCGGCGAAAAGGGTGAGCGGTGCAAGAAATTTCATAAAGGCTCCATGTGAAAAGATGAATAGCAGGAGTGGGGCGATGGGCTGTTTGAGCCATCTGCGTCCCCGGGGTTCAACGCCGCCGGATGTAAAGGGGGCTGCATTCCGTCGGCAGGCAATTTTTTTCAGGCCGGGACCTGCGGATCGCGGGAACAAAGGCTCGTCCGAGCGGCGCGTCCGAAGCTGGTAATGGTAGCAAGCTCTGTGGGGAGGAAGGGGCAACCAATCCACCCCGCTGTTGATTCGTAGTGTGTCCGGCCGTTTCTGCCGCTTGGGGGAGGAGGCGTGGTGAGTGGTTCTTTCGCCAGCAATTGGCCTGAATCGCAGCCACAAAAAAGCCCCGCAAGGGCGAACCTTGCGGGGCTGCTTGGGTGCTGCCGTGATTACAGGCTGGCAGCGGCGCGCAGGGCTTCGGCGCGGTCGGTCTTTTCCCAAGTGAAGGTGCTGAAGGTGTCGTCACCCACGGTCTTGGTTTGCGGGGTACGGCCGAAGTGGCCGTAGGCCGCGGTTTCGCGGTACATCGGGTGCAGCAGGTCGAGCATGGTGGTGATCGCGTAAGGGCGCAGGTCGAAGATTTCGCGGACCAGCTTGATGATCTTGTCGTCGCTGATCTTGCCGGTGCCGAAGGTGTTCAGCGAGATCGACGTCGGTTGCGCCACGCCGATGGCGTAGGACACCTGGATCTCGCAGCGCTCGGCCAGGCCGGCGGCGACGATGTTCTTGGCCACGTAACGACCGGCGTAGGCGGCCGAACGGTCGACCTTCGATGGGTCCTTGCCGGAGAACGCGCCGCCGCCGTGACGGGCCATGCCGCCGTAGCTGTCGACGATGATCTTGCGACCGGTCAGGCCGCAGTCGCCGACCGGGCCGCCGATGATGAACTGGCCAGTCGGGTTGATGTGGAACTGGGTGTCCTTGGACAGCAGTTCGGCCGGCAGCACGTGCTTGACGATCAGTTCCATCACGCCTTCGCGCAGGTCTTTGTACGACACGTCAGGGTTGTGCTGGGTCGACAGGACCACGGCGTCGATGCCGACCACCTTGCCGCCTTCATAGCGGCAGGTGACCTGGGACTTGGCATCCGGACGCAGCCAAGGCAGCAGGCCGGACTTGCGGGCTTCGGCCTGGCGCTGTACCAGTTGGTGCGAGAAGGTGATCGGTGCCGGCATCAGCACGTCGGTTTCGTTGCTGGCGTAGCCGAACATCAGGCCCTGGTCACCGGCGCCCTGGTCTTCAGGCTTGGCACGGTCGACACCCTGGTTGATGTCGGGGGACTGCTTGCCGATGATGTTCATCACGCCGCAGGTCGCGCCGTCGAAACCGACGTCGGAGCTGGTGTAGCCGATGTCGGTGATCACGTCACGAACGATCTGCTCCAGGTCAACCCAGGCCGAGGTGGTGACTTCGCCGGCGACGATGGCCACGCCGGTCTTGACCAGGGTTTCCACCGCTACGCGGGCGTGCTTGTCCTGGGCAATGATGGCGTCCAGCACCGCATCGGAAATCTGGTCGGCGATTTTGTCCGGATGCCCTTCAGACACGGACTCGGAGGTGAAAAGGGAGTATTCGCTCATCTCGACGGTTTCCTAAAATTTACCGATGGTGAGTGTTGCCAGCCGGTCGCTGAAAGTGGCGGACCTGGATCTGGAAACCATTACGTAAACCTACATACAGACTTTCTCCGGGAACCAGTCCCGCAGCGGTGGCCCAGCGGGCCAGATCGTCCTGGTCAAACCCCAGCCAGAGATCACCGCAGGCCTCCCTGGCCCAACTCTGGTTGTGGCTGCACAACTCTGTCACTAACAGGCTGCCGCCCGGTTGCAGCAAGCCGGCCAGGCGTTTCAGCGCATCGGCCGGCGCGGCGAAATGGTGCAGGACCATGTTCAGTACCACGCAATCGGCCGCCAGGCTCACGCCATTCAATGCATCGGCCAGTTGCAGGCTGACGTTAGCCAGCGTTTCGCGTTCACAGACCTGGCGTGCCAGTTCGAGCATGGCCGGGCTGTTGTCCAGCGCGGTCACCCGGGTGAAGCGGTGGGCCAGTTCCGGCAGGAAACTGCCATCCCCGGGGCCGACTTCGATCGCCGTGGCGGTGTCCGTGAAGTTGAGCTTGTCGAGCAGTGCCAGCACGCTTTCGCGGTACTGGGGCAGTCCTGCGATCAGGTCCTGCTGGGCGCGAAACTTCTCCGCGACCCGTGAGAAAAAGTCCTGGCTGGCGGCCGCCCGCTGGCGGTGCACCAGGCCGATACGCGACTGCACTTCGCCGGGTAGCGTCAGGTTGTCCACTTCATCCAGCAGGGCGGCGTGCAGCCTGCCGCCCAGCAGTTCGGTGTGGGGCAGGGCGCGCCGGTAGAAAATCGCATTGCCTTCGCGGCGGGTCGCCACCAGGCCGGCCTGGGCCAGGACCTTCAGGTGGTGGCTCATGCCGGACTGGCCGATGGCGAAGATCTGCGCCAGTTCCAGTACGCCGAACGAGTCGTTGGCCAGCGCGCGCAATACATTCAGCCGCAGCGGATCGCCGCCGGCCTTGCACAGGGCCGCCAGCTCGTCGCAGTCATCATGGCTCATGGAGGGCGCGCGTAAATTCATAAGGCCAGCAGTCTAGTGATGCCCCCCCAACCTCGCAAGACCAATATCAAAAAGTTTTGATATTGCTCGATAGATGGCACTTAACGCAGGTCGCTGTGTTCTACAGACGAGCTGCGGAATGGTTTCATCAGGCGATTGCACCTTTATCGACCGGAAAAACGCTCTAGAGTGACTATCTGTCATTGCCCCCGGCCTACCGGCTGAGGGAAAATGCACGCCTTTTTCCGATTCGTTTTATTCAACTCGACTTAGATAACCCTCAGGAGATCAGCGATGCCAAGCCGTCGTGAGCGTGCCAACGCCATTCGTGCCCTCAGCATGGATGCCGTGCAAAAAGCCAACAGCGGCCATCCCGGTGCCCCTATGGGTATGGCGGATATCGCCGAAGTACTTTGGCGTGACTACCTGAAGCACAACCCGAGCAATCCATCCTTCGCCGACCGTGACCGCTTCGTGCTGTCCAACGGCCACGGCTCGATGCTGATCTACTCGCTGCTGCACCTGACTGGCTACGACGTCACCATCGACGACCTGAAGAGCTTCCGCCAGCTGCACAGCCGCACTCCGGGTCACCCGGAATTCGGCTACACCCCGGGCGTCGAGACCACCACCGGCCCGCTGGGCCAAGGCCTGGCCAACGCCGTGGGCTTCGCCCTGGCGGAAAAGGTCCTGGCGGCGCAGTTCAACCGTCCCGGCCACAACGTTGTTGACCACCACACCTACGTGTTCCTGGGTGATGGCTGCATGATGGAAGGCGTTTCCCATGAAGTCGCTTCCCTGGCCGGCACCCTGGGCCTGGGCAAGCTGATCGCCTTCTACGATGACAACGGCATCTCCATCGACGGCGAAGTCGAAGGCTGGTTCACCGACGACACGCCAAAGCGTTTCGAAGCCTACAACTGGCAGGTGATCCGCAACGTCGACGGTCACGACCCTGAAGAGATCAAGACCGCGATCGACACCGCGCGCAAAAGCGAGCAGCCGACCCTGATCTGCTGCAAGACCACCATCGGTTTCGGTTCGCCGAACAAGCAGGGCAAGGAAGACTGCCACGGCGCGCCACTGGGTGCCGAGGAAATCGCCCTGACCCGCGCCGCGCTGAAGTGGAACCACGGCCCGTTCGAAATCCCGGCCGACATCTACGCCGAGTGGGACGCCAAGGAAACCGGTCGCGCCGTCGAAGCCGAGTGGGACCAGCGTTTCTCCGCCTATTCCGCCGAATTCCCTGAGCTGGCCAACGAACTGGTGCGCCGCCTGAGCGGTGACCTGCCGGCCGATTTCTCCGAGAAGGCCGATGCCTACATCGCCGAAGTCGCGGCCAAGGGCGAAACCATCGCCAGCCGTAAAGCCAGCCAGAACGCCCTGAATGCGTTCGGCCCGCTGCTGCCGGAGTTCCTCGGCGGTTCGGCCGACCTGGCCGGTTCCAACCTGACCCTGTGGAAAGGCTGCAAGGGTGTCAGCGCTGAAGACGCCAGCGGCAACTACATGTACTACGGCGTTCGCGAGTTCGGCATGACCGCCATCATGAACGGCGTGGCCCTGCACGGCGGCCTGGTGCCTTACGGCGCGACCTTCCTGATGTTCATGGAATACGCCCGCAACGCAGTACGCATGTCGGCCCTGATGAAGCAGCGCGTGATCCACGTCTACACCCACGACTCCATCGGTCTGGGCGAAGACGGCCCGACGCACCAGCCGATCGAGCAGATCGCCAGCCTGCGCTGCACCCCGAACCTCGACACCTGGCGTCCAGCCGATGCCGTGGAATCGGCGGTAGCCTGGAAAAACGCGATCGAGCGCAAGGACGGTCCTTCGGCGCTGATCTTCTCCCGCCAGAACCTGCAGCATCAGACCCGCAATGCCGTGCAGATCGCCGAAATCAGCCGCGGCGGCTACGTGCTCAAGGACTGCGCAGGCGAGCCTGAGCTGATCCTGATCGCCACCGGTTCCGAAGTCGGTCTGGCGGTGCAGGCTTTCGACAAGCTGACCGAGCAGGGCCGCAAGGTGCGCGTGGTGTCCATGCCATGCACCAGCGTGTTCGATGCTCAGGACGCCGGTTACAAGCAGTCGGTCCTGCCGCTGCAGGTCAGCGCCCGTATTGCCATCGAGGCCGCTCACGCGGACTACTGGTACAAGTACGTCGGCCTGGAAGGTCGCGTCATCGGCATGACCACCTACGGCGAGTCGGCGCCTGCGCCGGCCTTGTTCGAAGAGTTCGGTTTCACCCTGGAGAACATCCTGGGTCAGGCTGAAGAGCTGCTGGAAGACTAAGTCCGCCAGTCGCATTGTCTGCTGTTCTTCGCGGGCAAGCCTCGTTCCTACAGATCATCACGATCCCGTAGGCGCGAGGCTTGCCCGCGATGACAATTGAACAGGCAACACGACAGTGATGGATTCACCCCGGTAATCGAGAATCCCATGCCTCAACCGCGTCCCTACAAAGTTGCACTCAACGGCTACGGCCGGATCGGTCGTTGTGTCTTGCGTGCCCTGTTCGAACGGGGGGCTGCGGCCGGGTTCGAGATTGTCGCGATCAACGACCTGGCCGACATGGCCAGCGTGGAATACCTGACACGCTTCGACTCCACCCACGGCCGGTTTCCCGGCGAGGTGAAGGTCGACGGCGACTGTCTGCATATCAATGGCAACTGCGTGAAGGTCCTGCGCAGTGCCACCCCCGAAGGCATCGATTGGGCGTCCCTGGGCGTCGATCTGGTGCTTGAATGTTCCGGTGCCTATCACACCCGTGAAGACGGCCAGCGTTTTCTCGACGCCGGTGCGCCGCGGGTGCTGTTTTCCCAGCCGATGGCCAGCGAGGCGGATGTCGACGCCACCATCGTCTACGGCGTCAACCAGGACTGCCTGACTGGCGACGAGCTGCTGGTGTCCAACGCATCCTGCACCACCAACTGCGGCGTGCCGCTGTTGCGCCTGCTGGACCAGGCCATCGGTCTGGAATACGTGTCGATCACCACCATTCACTCGGCGATGAACGACCAGCCGGTGATCGACGCCTATCACCACGAGGACCTGCGCCGCACCCGTTCGGCGTTCCAATCGGTGATCCCGGTGTCCACCGGTCTGGCGCGTGGCATCGAACGGCTGTTGCCGGAACTTGCCGGGCGAATTCAGGCCAAAGCTGTGCGCGTGCCGACCGTCAACGTGTCCTGCCTCGACATCACGATGCAGACCGTGAGCGATACCGACACCGGCGAAGTCAACCGGATCCTGCGCGAGGCTGCCACCAGCGGCCCGCTCAAGGGCCTGTTGGCCTATACCGAGTTGCCGCACGCCAGTTGTGATTTCAACCATGATCCGCATTCGGCGATCGTCGATGCCAGCCAGACCCGTGTTTCCGGCCCGCGGCTGGTGAACATCCTGGCCTGGTTCGACAACGAATGGGGTTTTGCCAACCGAATGCTGGATGTTGCAGGACACTATCTGCAAGCCGCTGCACCCAAAGCTGTCTCTTAACTTCCCGTTTCCAAAAAAACAGTAACCCAGGAATTGCGACCCATGACCGTGTTGAAGATGTCCGACCTCGATCTGCAAGGTAAGCGCGTACTGATCCGCGAAGACCTCAACGTCCCAGTCAAGGACGGTGTTGTCACCAGCGATGCGCGTATCCTGGCTTCGCTGCCGACCATCAAGCTGGCCCTGGAAAAAGGCGCGGCCGTGATGGTCTGCTCGCACCTCGGTCGTCCGACCGAAGGCGAATTCTCCGCCGAGAACAGCCTCAAGCCAGTGGCCGACTACCTGAGTCGTGCCCTGGGTCGCGAAGTGCCGCTGGTGGCCGACTACCTGGGCGGCGTCGAGGTCAAGGCCGGCGACATCGTGCTGTTCGAGAACGTGCGCTTCAACAAGGGCGAGAAAAAGAACGCCGACGAACTGGCCCAGCAATACGCCGCCCTGTGCGATGTGTTCGTGATGGACGCCTTCGGTACCGCGCACCGCGCCGAAGGTTCGACCCACGGCGTGGCCAAGTTCGCCAAGGTCGCCGCTGCCGGCCCGCTGCTGGCCGCCGAGCTGGAAGCACTGGGCAAGGCCCTGGGCGCTCCGGCCAAGCCGATGGCCGCCATCGTCGCGGGCTCCAAGGTGTCGACCAAACTCGACGTCCTCAATAGCCTGAGCCAGATCTGCGACCAGCTGATCGTCGGCGGCGGCATCGCCAACACCTTCCTCGCCGCTGCCGGTCACCCGGTCGGCAAGTCGCTGTACGAGCCGGACCTGCTGGATACCGCTCGCGCCATCGCCGCCAAGGTCAGCGTGCCGCTGCCGGTGGACGTGGTAGTAGCCAAGGAGTTCGCCGAGAGCGCGACCGCCACCGTCAAGCTGATTGCCGACGTGGCTGCCGACGACATGATCCTGGACATCGGCCCGCAAACCGCGGCGAACTTCGCTGAACTGCTGAAGTCGTCCAAGACCATCCTGTGGAACGGCCCGGTCGGCGTGTTCGAGTTCGACCAGTTCGGTAACGGCACCAAGGTGCTGGCCCAGGCCATCGCGGAAAGTGCGGCATTCTCCATCGCCGGCGGCGGCGACACCCTGGCGGCCATCGATAAATATGGCGTAGCCGAGCAGATCTCCTACATTTCTACCGGCGGTGGCGCCTTCCTCGAATTCGTCGAGGGCAAGGTGCTGCCGGCGGTCGAAGTCCTGGAAAGCCGGGCCAAGGCCTGAAGCCCCAATGGCCAGGCAAGGGAGTGTTCATATGGTCAAGACGTTACCGCTGTTGATCGTCGCGGGATTGCTTGCCGGTTGCGGCAGCCAGCCTGCCCAGTCGGAGCCCGATTCGGCAGAGCCCGAGAAAGGCTGCTATCAGGCCGACTGGCAGGCCGAGACTGCGCCGGTGATCAACAAGCGCATGGGGCCCGATGGTCTGGACAAGTACGAGACTCCAGCCAAGGCCAAGGAACATGGTTGCCCTTGACGGGTCTGATTCGATAACGCGCTGTGCTGGCGGCCGTGGGCCGTCAGCCGAGGAACACCGATGAAAGGCTTTATCGCCGTGGCTGCGCTGGGATTGCTGGCAGGTTGCGCCAACTTCGACCTGTTCAAGCCGGCCGAGACGGATAACTGGACGACCTGGGTGTGCGACAGCCAGGCGCAAGTGGTCTGGCGCTACACCGACAGCAGCCGCAAGGAAGTCGATGTGCGGCTGGGCGGGGCCGATCAGGTCTATCGCCTGAAGCTGGAGCCGAGCGGTTCCGGTTCGCTGTACAGCAACGACATGCTGGCGTTTCACGAAAAAGGTGACGAAGGCCTGGTTTACTGGGTCGCCACCAACGATTTGATCGGCCGCGGCTGTAAAGCGCCGTAGGCCGGGAGCCGATGCCGCTTCTATTAATAGCAGCGCACAGGGCTCGCAAGATTGATGCAGTAACGAATCCGCAGGCCGGGCTGACCCTCGATCTGCAATCACTTGAATAGCAGCCGCCGCTACGGCAGGCTTGCACGATTAACGACCCTCGACCGGGAGAGATACACACAATGGCACTCATCAGCATGCGCCAGATGTTGGACCACGCAGCCGAATTCGGCTACGGCGTTCCAGCCTTCAACGTCAACAACCTTGAACAGATGCGCGCCATCATGGAAGCAGCTGACAAGACTGACTCTCCGGTGATCGTCCAGGCTTCGGCCGGTGCCCGCAAATACGCCGGCGCGCCTTTCCTGCGCCACCTGATCCTGGCGGCGATCGAAGAATTCCCGCACATCCCGGTGTGCATGCACCAGGACCACGGCACCAGCCCTGACGTCTGCCAGCGCTCGATCCAGCTGGGTTTCTCCTCGGTCATGATGGACGGCTCCCTCGGCGAAGACGGCAAGACCCCGACCGACTACGAGTACAACGTGCGCGTGACCCAGCAGACCGTGGCCATGGCTCACGCCTGCGGTGTTTCGGTAGAAGGCGAGCTGGGCTGCCTGGGTTCCCTGGAAACCGGCATGGCCGGTGAAGAAGACGGCATCGGCGCCGAAGGCGTGCTGGACCACAGCCAGATGCTGACCGACCCGGAAGAAGCCGCGGACTTCGTCAAGAAGACCCAGGTCGACGCCCTGGCCATCGCCATCGGTACCAGCCACGGTGCCTACAAGTTCACCAAGCCGCCTACCGGCGACGTGCTGGCCATCGACCGCATCAAAGAGATCCACAAGCGCATCCCCAACACCCACCTGGTGATGCATGGTTCTTCTTCGGTTCCGCAAGAGTGGCTGGCGATCATCAACCAGTACGGCGGCGACATCAAAGAAACCTATGGCGTGCCGGTTGAAGAAATCGTCGAAGGCATCAAGTACGGCGTGCGCAAGGTCAACATCGACACCGACCTGCGCCTGGCGTCCACCGGTGCGATGCGTCGCCTGATGGCCACCAACCCGAGCGAGTTCGACCCGCGCAAGTTCTTCGGCGCCACCGTAACCGCCATGCGCGACGTGTGCATCGCCCGTTACGAAGCCTTCGGCACCGCGGGCAACGCTTCGAAGATCAAGCCGATCTCCCTGGAAGCGATGTTCCAGCGTTACCTCAAAGGTGAGCTGAACGCCAAGGTCAACTAAGCCTTAGCGTTGAACGAAAAAACCCGCAGCGATGCGGGTTTTTTTGTGCCCGGTCTCCAGAATCTGGCAGGAGCGAGGCTTGCCCGCGGTGAGGACCTGACATTCGCCATGGATGTCGCCTGGCAGACCGCTATCGCGGGCAAGCCTCGCTCCTGCAGAAGATCAGGTTTCGTTGTGATCGATATCCAGCTTGTAGAAGGTCACCTTGCCGCCTTCGCTGGTGTAGCCGGTGTTGTCCTGCACGTACACCCCGGCCTTGAAGTACAGCGGCTTGTCGCGCCAGGTGCTGCTGAGCTGGGTGTCCCATTGGTAGCCCGCGGCGCTGACGCCCAGGGCGCCGCCCGGGCTCAGGTGGATCAGGTAGGAGAACTCCCGGTTCAGCGGCACGTTCTCGGCGACGATGATCACCCGGCTTTCGGTATCGTCCGGACGCATGCGGACCTTGGCGACTATGTTGCCGCTCTGGGTGGTGGTCTTGTACTGGTACTCGACCTTCACCAGGGGCTTGGTGCTGTTGTAGGCGTGGATCTGGCCGATGACGATCTTGCCCGTGGACGGCACCTGGTTCACCGCCAGGGTGGCGTAGAGCAGGTTGTCGGCTTCCGGGTAGGTCCAGTTCTTCAGGGTGCCGTTGGAGTAGGTTTCACGCAGCTCGCTGCGCGGGTAGATGGCGTTGGCGGTGCGGGAGCCGGTGACGGGCGACCAGAAGAACAGGGTGCCGGTGTCGGAATGGAAGTACTGATCCTTGAAGCCATCCACCAGTTTTGGGGTGTCGATGGTCGCCGGTGGACTGCCTTCGGGAATGCTCAGATTCCAGGTTGCGAGGTCGATCATAGTCAAAGCTTCCCGATTTGATGCCGGATGAAAAGCCGACAAAGGCTTTAGCCTGCGCTTTTGAAGGCGATCTTTATAAGCGTAGAAGGTGCTTTTGTTAATGCCCGTCCGGCGGATAATTGGCGTCAACCATCTGTCGAAAAAATGCCTCTACCGGTTTCAACCCCTATGGGGCTGACCGTTAGTCGGGAGCCTGGGGCTTTGGCTAAATGATGGCGCTGTGACAGCTTCTGCTTTGCAGGATCCGGGTCTAGAGTGAAGGCTCAGTTTTTGTCCGGTCTTCTTCGCAGGCCGGCCCTACACAGACAAGAGAAGCAGCATGGAATGCGCGCAAACTCGGCCAGGTGAAGCCAGCTCGGTCTTACTGATTGTTGATGATTACCCCGAAAACCTGCTCAGCATGCGAGCCCTCTTGCAGCGCCACGACTGGCAGGTCATGACCGCCGCCTCGGGTGTCGAGGCCCTGGGTCTGTTACTGGAACACGACATCGATCTGGTGTTGCTGGATGTGCAGATGCCGGAAATGGACGGTTTTGAGGTGGCTCGCCTGATGCGCGGCAGCCAGCGAACCCGCCTGACCCCGATCATTTTCCTCACCGCCAACGAGCAGTCCAAGGACGCCGTGATCAAGGGCTATGCCAGCGGCGCGGTGGATTACCTGTTCAAGCCGTTCGACCCGCAGATCCTCAAACCCAAGGTCCAGGCGTTGCTGGAACAGCAGCGCAATCGCCGCGCGCTGCAGCGCCTGAGCCACGATCTGGAGAACGCCCGGGCCTTCAACGCCTCGGTGCTGGACAACGCCGCGGAAGGGATTCTGGTGGTGGACGAAGGCGGGATCGTCCGTTTCGCCAACCCGGCGATCTCGCGCTTGCTCAACGCCCCGGTGAGCGAGCTGGAGGGCTCGGCGCTGCTCGACTATCTGCAAAAGCCCCATGTGCCGCTGTGGGCCGAATCCGAGCTGTTTGCCAGCTATCGCAAGGGCGAGACCTATCGCCTGCACGACGCCACCTTGCGTACCGTCCCGGGCCAGCAGGTGTCGGTGGCGTTGTCCTGCGCGCCGTTGCCGAGCGAACAGAAGGCGATGGTGGTGACCCTGCTCGACATGTCGGAAGTCCGCCACCTGCATCAGCAACTGGAGTACCAGGCGGTGACCGATCCGCTGACCGGCCTGCTCAACCGGCGCGGCTTCTACCAGACGGTGGAAAGCGTGTTATTGCGCAGCGAGCGTTCGGACAAGTCACTGGTGCTGCTGTACCTGGACCTGGATGGTTTCAAGCGGGTCAACGATTCCCTCGGGCACGACGCAGGGGACCGGGTGTTGCGCTGGGTGTCCGAGCAGATCAAGGCCTGCCTGCGCTCCTTCGATATCCTGGCGCGCATGGGCGGCGATGAGTTCACCGCCTTACTGGAACTGGAGTTCCCGGAACAGGCGGCGAAGATTTCCGAGAAGCTCATCGAGCGGATATCCATCTGTCAGCAGATCGACGGCCTGGATGTCGCCCTGGGGGCCAGCATCGGCATCGCCATCTACCCCGATTGCGGTTCCAACCTGGATGGCCTGATGCGCGCGGCGGACATCGCCATGTACGAGTCCAAGCGTGCCGGGCGCCAGCAGTACCGTTATTACGACCACGAAATGAACGGTCGTGCCCGCTCGCGGCTGATGCTCGAGGAAAGTGTGCGCAGCGCGGTCGAGCGCAAGGAGTTCAACCTGGTGTACCAGCCCCAGGTATCGATTGCCGATGGGCGCCTGCGCGGTTTCGAAGCCTTGTTGCGCTGGCGGCATCCGAGCGTCGGCGATGTACCGCCGGGGTTGTTTCTGCCGCTGCTGGAGGAAGCGCGGCTGATCAGTCGCCTGGGCAGTTGGATCTACCAGCAGAGTGCGAGCCAGCGGGCGTCCTGGAAAACGCTGTTTGCCGAACAGACCGTGTTGGCCGTGAGCCTGAGCGGCACCCAGTTCGCCATGCCGAACCTGGCCACCGAATTGCGCCAGGTCCTGGAGCGGCATGGCCTGGAACCGCGGCAGTTGGAGGTCGAGGTCACGGAAGACGCCTTGACCCAGAACCTCGATGAATCGCGCAAGCAACTGCGCCTGTTGCGCAGTCTCGGGGTGCGGGTGGCGCTGGACGACTTCGGCTCGGGCGCCTGTTCGCTGGCCCACCTGCGGGACCTGGAGCTCGATACCCTCAAGCTCGACCGCCACCTGATCGCCAGGCTGCCGGGTTCGACACGGGACGCGACGCTGGCACGCTGCGTGATCGACCTGTGCAAGGCGTTCGGTGTGCTGGTGATCGCCGAGGGCGTGGAAACCCTGGAACAGTACCGCTGGCTGCAGGACAACGGCTGCGAGTACGTGCAGGGTTTCCTGGTGGCGCGGCCGTTGATCGCCGCGGATGTCGAGCGCTTCGCCGAGCCCTTCGACTGGAGCGCGTTGCCGGGTTGAATTCGCTACACTGGCGGCCTTTCGTGATTGCGTTGCCGCCCCATGACCGCGTTGAAATACCTCCAGGCCTATCCCGCCACCCTGCAAGAGCAAGTGCGCCAGCTGATTGCGCAAGGGCGGCTGGGCGATTACCTGAGCCAGCGTTACCCCGGCAAGCACGGGGTACAGAGCGACAAGGCGCTGTACGGTTATGCTCTGGAGTTGAAGCAGGAGTACCTGCGCAATGCCCCGGCCATCGACAAGGTGCTGTTCGACAACCGCCTGGACCTGACGCACCGCGCCCTGGGGCTGCACACCACGATCTCGCGGGTCCAGGGCGGCAAGCTCAAGGCCAAGAAGGAAATCCGCATCGCCTCATTGTTCAAGGAAGCGGCGCCGGAATTCCTGCGCATGATCGTCGTCCACGAGCTGGCGCACTTCAAGGAAAGCGAGCACAACAAGGCCTTCTACAAGCTCTGCGAGCACATGCTGCCGGGCTATCACCAACTGGAATTCGATCTGCGGGTCTACCTGACCTGGCGCGACCTGCAAGCGCGCCCGGGCGGGGCCGAGTGACCCCGGGCACAAGGAGCGGGCGATGGACGTGAGCAAGACCAAGAGCAGTTTTTACCGCCGGCTGTACGTGGCCTACCTGATCGACAGCGGCCTGGCCAGCAACGTCCCGGCCCTGACCGAGGCGACCGGCATGCCGCGGCGCACGGCGCAGGACACCATCGCCGCCCTGGCGGATCTGGATATCCTCTGTGAGTTCGAGCAACAGGACGGCGCACGCAATCATGCCGGCAGCTATCGGATCAAAAGCTGGGGCGCCATCGACAAGGGCTGGATCGAGGCGAATCTGTCGCGGATCAAGGCGGTGCTGGAGTATCCCTGAGGGACCTCGGCAGTCCGTCGATGTGAACGCGAACCTGCTGGCTGCAGCAGGCTCGCGATCGCGATATCAGCTGCGGCGCATGCCGATATGCGGGATATCGTCTTCCAGGTATTGTTCGCCCACCACGTTGAAGCCGTAGCGCCCGTAATACCCCTGCAAATGGGCCTGTGCCGACAGATAGATCGGCGTTTGCGGCCAGTGTTTCTGCGCCTGTTTCAGGGCGTGCTCCATCAGCTCATGGCCCAGCCCCTTGCCCCGTGCCTGCGGGGCGATCACCACGCGGCCGATGACCACGTCGCCACCCTGGGAAACCGGATCGAGCAGGCGCAGGTAGGCCACCAGTTGGTCATCGTCCCAGGCCATCAGGTGGCAGGTGTCGCCTTCCAGGTCCTGGCCATCGACTTCCTGGTAGGCGCATTTCTGCTCGACCACGAAGACTTCGGTACGCAACTGCAGGATCGCGTACAGCTGCTCCTTGCCCAGATCGGTGTGGTGTTTGCAGACCCATTCGATTGTCATCGTTTCATCCTTTGGAAAGCTGTGCCCGGATGTTAAGCGCCTGGCGGGTGGCTTGTCTTGCCTGGCAGCGCAGTGGCGATTCTGTGAGGTAGGTCAAAATGCCATCATCGCGTTGGTTCGCGACTGTCTTCTTTGTGTAATCTGCTCTGAAGCGCTGTGCAGTGGCGCCCATAAGCTACTGTTAGGGGCTGGGTCGCGGCCGTCCACCGGCCGCAGGACCTCGAGTCTGGGCAAAAAACACGCAGGGCTGTCCGCCCGCTAAGGATCTTTTAGCATGCTGCGATTGCATCGAGCTTTTGCTTTGATCGGATTGCTGTTGCTGGGCCAGAGCGCTTATGCGGAAAAATTGCGATTGGTGGCCGACGCCTGGCCACCCTTTACGGATGCGACGCTGGTCAACGGCGGGCTGGCCACCGATATTGTCAGCACCGCGCTGGCCCGGGCCGGTTACGCCAGCGAGTTCGAACAGGTGCCCTGGGCGCGGGCCTTGTTCGGCGTCGGCGAGGGCCGTTACGACGTGCTGGTGAATGCCTGGTTCAATGAGGCGCGCACCCAGCTGGGGCAGTTCTCCTCGGAGTACCTGGTCAATCGGGTGCGTTTTATCCGGCGCAAGGATGCACCCATCGAATACACCAGCCTCAAGCAATTGCACCAGTACCCCATCGCGGTGGTGCGTGGTTATGCCTATTCCCCCGATTTCGACAGCGATCCGGAACTGCAGAAGGTCCTGGTGCACAACTTCGCGATGGCGGTGCGCATGCTGGCGGCCGACCGGGTCAAGCTGACCCTGGAGGACGAATATGTCGCCCGTTACTACCTGGCGCGGGAGTCGCCGCGGGTGCGCAATGCGGTGGAGTTCCTGCCCAATTCCCTGAGCGAGAACGGCTTGCATATCCTGGTCAGCCTGAAGAACCCCGAGCATGCGCAGATCGTGGCGAAGTTCGATCGGGAGATCGAGGCGATGAAAGCCGACGGCAGCTACGACCGCTTGCTGCGTCAGCACGGGATGTAAAACGACGCCATTAAAGCTGCTGCCGCAGGTTGGGTACCAAGGCCAAAACCTGCGGCGTGCTTGATAGCTTGCGCCTCCTGCGGCAGCGGCTACGCGGCTTGTTCTTCGCCAGTGTCCTTGATCAGATGCGCCGCCAGGGTCCGCAAGGGGCCCAGTTGGCGGCAGATCAGCGCCAATTGGGTCTGCACCAGGCGCTGGCTTTCATCGATCTCATCCGGCATCTGCTCCAGCTCGTTGGCCAGGGCTTCTTCGGCATCGCTCTGGATTGCCACCGGCTGCTTGTTCGCCAGGCCCTGGGCGATTTCATCGATGCTGCTGGCCAGGCTGACCCCGGCCCCGTCGATCAGGTGCTCGCGGACTTCCGCCGGCAACTGGGTTTCCCGGTGCGCGCCGAGGCCGGAGAGGTAACTGAGCAAGGTGTGCGACAGCACCAGGAAGCGAAAGCCCACGTCCGCTTCCTTACGGAAATGCCCGGGCTCCATCAGCATGTTGGCCAGGGTGGTGGACAGCGCCGCGTCGGCGTTGTGGGCATTGCGCCGGGCCAGGCGGTAAGCCAGGTCGTCGCTCTTGCCGGCCGCGTACTGCTGCATGATCTGCCGCAGGTAGATGCTGTTGCAGGTCAGGGTATTGGCCAGCACCTTGTTCAGGCGTCGGCCCTGCCAGTCCGGCAGGAACAGGAACACCGCCAGGCCGGCGATCAGGCTGCCCAGCAGGGTATCGAACAGGCGCGGCAGCAACAGCCCGTAGCCGTCGCCCACCTGGTTGAAGCAGAACAGCACCATGATGGTGATGGCGGCGGTGGCCAGGGTGTAGCGGGTGGTGCGGTTGGTAAAGAACACCACCCCGGCGGCGATGGCGAACAGCGACTGCACCAGCGGGCTGGGGAACAGGTCGAACAGCGCCCAGGCGACCACCAGGCCGATGGCGGTACCGATGATCCGCTGGCCCAGCTTGCGCCGCGTGGCGCCGTAGTTCGGCTGGCAGACGAACAGCGTGGTGAGGATGATCCAGTAACCCTGGGACGGGTGGATCAGGTGCACCATGCCGTAGCCGATGGTCAGGGCCAGGGGCAGGCGCAGGGCATGGCGAAACAGCAGCGACGTCGGGGTCAGCTGGGTGCGCAGGCGGGTCCAGACATCCTTGAGGTTGCGCGGCGAACGGTCCAGCAGGCTGCTGTCGGTGGCGTCGGCGAGGGCGTCGGGGTTGCTGGCGTCGCTGAGCAGGCGGTCGAGGGTGCCGAGGTTGGCGGCCAGCGCTCGCAGCGAACGCAGCAGGCCGCGCCAGGCCGGGTTGCTCTGGATGCGCAGGTGTTCCAGGGAGGCGTGCAGGTCGCTCAGGGCCTCGGCGAAGCTGGCGTCGTAGACGAAGGGCTGACGCAGCTGGATGGATTCGCCCAGGGCCCGGCAGGCTTTGCCTTGCTGGCGCAGCAGGCGCTGGCAACGGAACAGCACATCGCTGTGGAAGAACGCATCGGCCAGGGCGTTGTAGGGGTAGTGGGACGAGCTGGCGCGTTCGTGGATGTCCTGGGCGAGGAAGTACAGCTTCAGGTAGCGGCTGACTTTCGAGCCCGGCCGGCCGTTGCCGACCCGGTGCAGGATGATTTCCTTGGCGGCGTTCAGGGCCGCCACCACCCGGCCGTTCTGCTGCGCCAGCTCCAGCCGGCGCGCTTCCACGTCCAGCTGGCGGATCGGTTCGAGCAGCGACGACTTGAGCTTGAGGTAATAGCCCAGCTCGCGGAACAGGCGCGCCAGGCTCTGCTGCACCGGCTGGTTGGAAAACATCGCCTGCCACAGTACCGACAGCAGGCCGTACCAGGCGGCGCCGGCCACCAGTAGCAGCGGCTCGTGCCAGAAGTCGGTGACGGCGCCGCCGCGCTGGTCCACGCCGATCATGGTGTAGACCGACAGGATCAGGGTCGCCGAGGCAATCGCCCCGTAACGTTCGCCCAGGGCGCCGAGCATGGTCAGGCCAAAGCTGGCCAGCGCCAGGGCGATGACGAAGATCCAAGGGTAGGGGAACAATAGTTCGACGGAAAGGGCGGCGACGCTGAAGCACACCAGGGTCACGGCCAGGGCATTGATCCGGCCTTGCCAGCTGTCGTCGGTCTCGGCCAGGGCGCTGGCGATAATCCCCAGGAACAAGGGGATCAGCAAGGCCATTTCGTCCTGGTACCAGCACAGCGCCATGCTCCCGGTCAGAGCGATGAACACCCGCACGCTGTAGCTGAATTTATCCAGCGCCCAAAGGCGCCGCAGTGACTGACGAAAGCTGGTCGATGACATGAAGTGAGAAAGCCTTCCGGGGCGATGCCGCTAAATTGAGCCAGTATTGACGACCGCGCAATGGGGTCGTCACATCCGACAGCAAATTCTGTTCCCGCTGATGTTCATCGGTACCTGTAGCCGCTGCCGAAGGCTGCGATCGACCCGAAGGGGTGCAGCGATCTGGCGTCCCCCGAGGTCCTGCGGACCTATCGCAGCCTGCGGCAGCGGCTACAGGGATCAGGTGAACGTCAGGAAGCGGATCAGACGTACTGCGCAGCCGCGTAGCCGGACGCCCAGGCCCACTGGAAGTTGAAGCCGCCCAGGTGGCCGGTGACGTCCAGCACCTCGCCGATGAAATACAGCCCCGGGCTCTTCAGCGATTCCATGGTCTTGGACGACACCTCGCGGGTGTCGACGCCGCCCAGGGTCACCTCGGCGGTGCGATAACCCTCGGTGCCGGCGGGCACCAGCTGCCAGCTCGCCAGCTTGCTGGCGATGTCCGCCAGCTCGGCGTGGGTGTACTGCTTCATCGGCTTGGAGACGAACCAGCTGTCGGCCAGCAGGCCGGCCATCTTCTTGGTGAAGATCTCGCCGAGCAGGGTCTTGAGCTCGCTGTTGGGACGTTCGGCCTGCTGCTGTTGCAGCCAGCCCGGCACGTCGTGGTCCGGCAGCAGGTTGATCTCCAGCGTGTCGCCGGGTTGCCAGTACGAGGAAATCTGCAGGATCGCCGGGCCGCTCAGGCCGCGGTGGGTGAACAGGATGTTCTCGCGGAAACTCATGTCGTTGCAGCTCACCAGGCAATCCACCGAGGTGCCGGACAGCTCGCCACACAGCTCCTTGAGCTGGTCGGTGATGGTGAACGGCACCAGGCCTGCGCGGGTCGGCAGCAGCTCGTGGCCGAACTGCTTGGCGACCTGATAGCCGAAGCCGGTGGCGCCCAGGGTCGGAATCGACAGGCCGCCGGTGGCGATCACCAGGGATTCGCACTGGAGCTGGCCGAGGGTGGTTTCCAGCAGGTAGCCGGTGTCGAGCTTCTCGATCTGCTGGATCGAGGTGTCCAGGTGCAGCTGCACGCCGACCTGGTCGCACTCGTCGAGCAGCATGCCGAGGATGTCGCTGGACTTGTTGTCGCAGAACAGCTGGCCGAGCTTTTTCTCGTGGTACGGCACGCCGTGCTTCGCCACCAGGCCGATGAAGTCCCACTGGGTGTAGCGGGCCAGGGCCGACTTGCAGAAGTGCGCATTCTGCGAGAGGAAGTTGCCGGGCTCGGTGTACATGTTGGTGAAGTTGCAGCGCCCACCGCCGGACATGAGGATCTTCTTGCCGGCCTTGTTGGCGTGGTCCAGCAGCATCACCTGGCGGCCACGACCGGCCGCGGTCAGCGCGCACATCAACCCTGCGGCGCCAGCGCCAATGATCACGACTTCGGTAGAGCGCAAAACGGTGTCCTCACACAAGTGTCGCGGCAACCCCGTTCCCGTAGGAGCGAGGCTTGCCCGCGATGAACGATAACGCGGTTGTACCTGGCGGACCGCGGTGCCCTGATCGCGAGCAAGTCAGATCGCCGCCCGCTCGCTCCTATAAGAGCGTGGTGGTATTACAGGATGCGCACGCGCAGCGAACGGCCCTTGATCTTGCCGCTGTTCAGGCGTTGCAGGGCCTGCTTGGCAATGCCGCGGTCCACGGCGACATAGGCCTGGAAGTCGAAGATCGCGATCTTGCCGACCTGGGTACCGGGGATGCCAGCTTCACCGGTCAGGGCGCCGAGGATGTCGCCCGGGCGCACTTTGTCCTTGCGCCCGGCGCCGATGCACAGGGTGCTCATGGCCGGCAGCAGCGGGCCGCCGCCCTGGGATTTCAGGCTGTCGATCTGTTCCCAGTTCAAGGGCGACTTCTGCAGTTGCTCGATGGCCTGGGCGCGGTGCGCCTCGGACGGCGCCACCAGGCTGACCGCCAGGCCTTTCTCGCCGGCGCGGCCGGTGCGGCCGACGCGGTGGATGTGGATCTCCGAGTCCCGTGCCAGCTCGACGTTGATCACCATGTCCAAGGCATCGATGTCCAGGCCGCGGGCGGCCACATCGGTGGCCACCAGCACCGAGGTGCTGCGGTTGGCGAACATCGCCAGCACCTGGTCGCGGTCGCGCTGTTCCAGGTCGCCGTGCAGGCCCACCGCGGACATGCCCTTGGCGGTCAGGTGGTCGACGGTTTCCTGGACCTGCTGCTTGGTGAAGCAGAAGGCCACGCAGGATTGCGGACGGAAGTGGTTCAGCACCTTGACCACTGCATCGATGCGTTCTTCCGGCGAGATCTCGTAGAAACGCTGCTCGATCTGGCTGTCGGCGTGCAGAGCTTCGGCTTTCACCTGCTGCGGGTCGCGCATGAATTTGGAAGCAAGCTGCTTGATGCCCACCGGGTAGGTCGCGGAGAACAGCAGGGTCTGCCGGCGCTCGGGGGTGTAGGCGATGATTTCTTCGATCGGGTCGTAGAAGCCCATGTCCAGCATGCGGTCGGCTTCGTCGAGGACCAGGGTGTTGAGGCCGTCAAGCTTCAGCGAGCCTTTGCGCAGGTGCTGGGACAGGCGGCCCGGGGTGCCGACGATGATGTGCGCGCCGTGTTCCAGCGAGGCGATCTGCGGGCCGAAGGACACGCCGCCGCACAGGGTCAGGACCTTGATGTTGTCTTCGGAGCGGGCCAGGCGACGGATTTCCTTGGCCACCTGGTCGGCCAGCTCGCGGGTCGGGCAGATCACCAGGGCCTGGCAACCGAAATAGCGCGGATTGATCGGGTTCAGCAGGCCGATGCCAAACGCGGCGGTCTTGCCGCTGCCGGTCTTGGCCTGGGCGATCAGGTCCATCCCCTTGAGGATCACCGGCAAGCTTTGCGCCTGCACCGGCGTCATCTGGGCATAACCGAGTGAGTCGAGGTTAGCCAGCATGGCGGCGGACAGCGGCAAAGTATTAAAAGCGGTGGCAATGGTGGTCACGGGACGGGCCTGCAAAACAAAATGTCGCGCAGTGTATCAGTCCCGCTCCCTTTACCTGCAATTTCTGGACGAAAAGTAGCCAGAACTCCCACGTTTCCTGTAGGAGCGAGCTTGCTCGCGAAAAAACCTTCAAGGCAACGCAAGACTCCTGACATACCGTGTTGCCCTGACGTTCATCGCGAGCAAGCTCGCTCCTACAGGAAATGGAGATCAGTGCTCGATATGCTCCTGGACCTTCTTCGCCCGCAGGCCGTCCTTGGGCGACAACTGCAGGAAGATCGCCGCCGCCAGCATCGCCATGATCCCCACCGTGAGGAAGGTCAGCTGGAAGGCGCCGAGCACGGTGCTCACGCCATCGTTGCCGACTTCGGCGGTGAAGCCGCCGAGCAGCGCGCCGGCGCAGGCCACCCCCAGGCTCAGGGACAGTTGCGCCACCACCGACAGCAGGCTGTTGCCGCTGCTGGCGGAGGCGTCGTCGAGGTCGATCAGGGTCACGGTGTTCATCGCCGTGAACTGCAGCGAGTTGATTGCCCCCAGCACCGCCAGCATGCCCAGCAGCAGCGGGTAGGGCGTCTGCTCCGTGACCAGGCCCATGCTGGCGAGCATGATCCCCAGCGCCAAGGTGTTGCCGGTGAGGACGATGCGATAGCCCAGGCGCTCGATCAGCGGGCGGGCGATGGACTTGGCGAGCATCGCCGCGGCGGCCAGCGGCAGCATGCTCATCCCGGCCTGGGACGGTGAATAACCGAGGGCCACTTGCAGCAGCAGCGGCACCAGGAACGGCAGGGCGCCGCTGCCGAGGCGGGCGAACAGGTTGCCGAGGATGCCCACGGCGAAGGTCCGCACCTTGAACAGCGAAGGCGCGAACAGCGGATTGTCGACGTGCCCGGCCCGCAGCCAGTAAGCCGCGAGGCAGGCCAGGCCGCCGAACAGCAGCAACATCACCCGCAGGTGCGGCAGGTGCAGTTCGCCCAGGCCTTCCATGGCGATGGTGATCAGCACCATCGCCGCGCCGAACAGCAAAAAGCCCAGGCTGTCGAAACGTGTGCGTTCGCTGCCGCGCAGGTCGGGAATGAAGCGCCAGACGGCATAACAGCCGATCACGCCCACCGGCAGGTTGATCAGGAAGATCCAGTGCCAGGTCAGGTACTGCACCATCCAGCCGCCCATGGTCGGGCCGATCAGCGGGCCAAGCAGCCCGGGAATGGTGATGAAGCCCATGATCCGCACCAGTTCCGAGCGCGGGTAGGCGCGCAGTACCACCAGCCGGCCTACGGGCAGCATCAAGGCGCCGCCCAGGCCCTGGATCACCCGGGCGCCGACCAGCAGGCTCAGGGAGTTGGACAGGGCGCAGAGCAACGAGCCGATGCTGAACAGCAGGATGGCGCCGAAGAAAATCTTGCGGGTGCCGAAGCGGTCGGCGATCCAGCCGGAGGCCGGGATCAGCAACGCCACGGTGAGCATGTAGGCGATGACCACGCCCTGCATGCGCAACGGATCTTCCGCCAGGTCGCGGGCCATGGCCGGCAGGGCGGTGTTGAGGATGGTCCCGTCGAGGGATTGCATGAAAAAGGCGATGGCCACCACCCAGGGCAGCCAGCGGGCGGTGGTGGCGTCAAGCTCGGCACGGTTGGGCATGGGACCTCTTTCTTGTTGTGAGCACGTATCCCCCTGTAGGAGCGAAGCTTGCTCGCGATAACGATGCGACATTCAACATCGATGTCGAAGACCAACCGTTATCGCGAGCAATCGAGCATCGACCGGTTACCCCTGCGCTTACAAGGTCAGCGTCAGCCGGCTCACCAGCGCGCCCGGCAGCTGCGCCGAGGCGGTCTGGCGCTGGCTGTAGGTACTGGCCGACAGCAGCAGCTCGCGCTCCTGGGTCAGGCCTTCCAGGTGCGAACCCAGCAGGCTGTAGACGCTGTCATCGAAGCGCATGGTGCTGACCGGAGCCTGGATCTCGCCGTTCTCCACCCAGAAGGTGGCGAAGCGGGTCATGCCGGTCAGGCGCGCAGCCGGCTGGTCCGAGTAGTTCAGGTACCACAGGTTGCTGATGTACAGGCCGGTGCCCAGTTGCTTGAGAATCTCCTGCTGCGACAACTGCCCGGGCGCCATGTTCAACGCGCTGGGGTATTCGCCGCTGCCGGCGCCGTTGGTGGCCAGGCTGTATTCGGCGGCGCTGCGCGAGTTGATCAGTTGCCCCTGGGCGACGCCGCCGGCGATCAGCGACAGGTCGCTGCGCGGGTAGCCTTCATCGGAAAACGCCGGGCTCAACGAGCCGCTGACCTGCTCGTCCAGCGACACCAGGGGGCTCAGGCTGGCATCGCCGGCATAGAGCTTTTGTAGCGGACTGTGCTTGCTGGCGATGGACTGCGCGGAAAAACCGCCCCAGCTCAGCATGCCCATGATTTCCTCCAGGGCCGCCGGCGCCAGGTAGGCGCGATACTGCCCGGGCGCCAGGGTGCGCAGCGGTCGTCCGAGAAACGCCAGCTGTTCCCGGGCCTGCTGGAAGCGCTGGGCGAAGCCTTGGCTGCTCCATTCGTGCCCGGCGTAGCTGGCTTTGACGGCCTGGCCGTTGTCGTGGAACAGGCTGAAGTCGAAGTTGAAGCTGTTGGCCTGGTGCCAGCCAAAGGCTCCCGAGGAACTGGCGAAACCACGGCTGATCGGGCCGGCGGCATAGAACCCCACCAGGTCCAGCCCGGCGGCGGCCTGGCCGATTTCGGCCACCACCTGCTCGCTGCTGGGCAGCGGGTGCTCCTGCACGTTGTGGGTGTTCCAAGCGTCGTGGTTGAGCAGCAGGTACGGGTCCTGGGGCAGCAGCGGCAGGGTCTCGCGCAACTGCTGCAGGCCTTCGGCCAGGCGCTGGATGTCGACCTGCGGGTCGCCGGCGAGGGTGATGCTGAGGTCGGCATGGCGTCCGCCATCGATCAGCTTGAAGCCGAGGCTGGCCTGTTGCACGTGCCCGGCCTGGCGCACCTTGGCGTGGTTGAAGCGGATGAACTGCGAAGACTCGGCGGCATAGCTCAGGGTGAACTGTTCGGGCTCGCGCACGGCATCGCGCAGCCATTGCACCAAAGCCTTGAACTGCTCGGCCTGATTCAGGGACGTACTCATCAGGCGTCTCCTCCAAATACATCGACATTGCTGAAAACACAGGCCGGCGAGGCATGGCCGACGCGGATCACCTGGTTCGGTTCGCCCTTGCCGCAGTTCGGTGTGCCCAGGACCTTGAAGGTGCTGGTGTCGCCGACGGCGCTGAGGCTCTTCCAGAAGTGCGCGGAAATCGCCCGGTAGTTGGGGTTTTTCACCACGCCCTTGAGTTCGCCGTTCTCGATCAACTGGCCCCATTCACAGCCGAACTGGAACTTGTTGCGCGCATCGTCGATGGACCAGGAACGGTTGGTGGACATCAGGATGCCGTTCTCGATGCCGCCGATCAGCTTCTCCAGCGGCTGGTCGCCGGGCTCGATGTTGAGGTTGGCCATGCGGTCGATAGGCGGGCGGTTCCAGCCGCAGGCGCGGCTGTTGGCCACGCCGTCGAGGCCGGCGCGAAATTGCGAGAGCGCGCCGCCCAGCGGACGCAGCAGCAGGCCTTGCTTGATCAGGAACTGCTTGCTGGCGGCCGTGCCGTCGTCGTCATGGCCGTAGCTGGCCAGTTGCTCGGGAATGTCCGGGTCGAAGGTCACGTTGAGCAGGCTGGAGCCATATTGCAGGCTGCCGAAGTCGCTGCTTTTCACGAAGCTGGTGCCGGCGTAGTTGCGTTCGTCGCCGAGGATGCGGTCCAGCTCCAGCGGGTGGCCGATGGATTCGTGGATCTGCAGCATCATCTGGTCCGGCATCAGCAGCAGGTCGCGCGGGCCCTGGGGCGTATTGGGCGCCAGCAGCAGTTGCAGCGCCTGGTCGGCGACCTGGGTTCCGGCACCGATCAGCCCGCAGCGGCTGATCACGTCGGCGCCGCCCTGCTGGCCGAAGTTCTCGCGGCCCAGGCTGCGGGTCTGGCTGTCATTGCCGTCGTAGGCGGTGACGTCCATGCCCGGGTAGACGAAACGCTGGGCCTGGCGCAGTTCGGCGCCGGCGCTGTTGAGGTAGATCTGCTCGACGTGGGTGAGGCCGAGGCTGACCTGCCAGTTCACCAGGCGCTCGTCCTTGGGCACGGCCGCGGACTCGTCGCCGAGCAGCTGGTAGCAGTCGCTCAGGGACGGGAAGGGCTGCTCGAGGTTGGGCGAGAAGTAATCGGCGCGGTCGCTGGACACCGGCTGTTCGCGCAGGTCGAGCAGGGCGTGGGCGGCGATCAGCCGGGCTTGTTGCTCGGCGCGTTGCAGCGCGGCCTGCAGGCCGCTTTGCGACAGGTCATTGGTGGCGGCGTAAGCCTCGACGCCATTGACCCGCACGGTGAGCATCGCGCCTTCGTCGCGGCTCAGGCTCGGCGGCTCCGCCACGTTCTTGCGCACCGACAGGTACTGGCCGGATTCGCGCACGTAACGCAGGGAAAAGAATTCGGCGCCCGTGCGCAAGGCAGCGAAGCGCTGCTTGAGCTGGGGGTGGAAATCGAACATGTGAGGAACCTCCATGTGAACAGTCCGGCTGTTGCAGGCCTTATCGAGAGCAAGCGAGCGTCGGGCCAGGGTTTTTCTGTAGGGGCAACTGGTCGACGCTCGATTGCTCGCGATAAAGCCCGAAGGGCTTTGAAGCCAGGTCGGAAAAGGTGCTGGGGAATGCTGCGAGCGCCTAGATTAGGCCTGTGCGGTGGGCGGTATCAAGCGGGGAGGCGCAGGGAAATGTTGGAGAACTGTAGTTGTTGCCAAGGGCTGTGATTCGGCAATCGGGTTCTTGCCTGGTGAATCCTGGTGGCTGGTTTGCGTCGGCTGCGTACGGAG
>NZ_JACNAC010000035.1:0-68095 GCF_017349775.1 Pseudomonas sp. GW460-12-10-14-TSB1 | reverse complement strand
CGCCACCCCGCTGTACGCCAGTTGCAATCCGGGCCGCGGACTATTTTTTTTCCGCCGCTAAACTTACTTTGCCCAGGCAGGGTCTACAGGACCGCGAATTGAGTGTTTTATCTCCAGAGGCTCTAAAGATGGCAGCAGTACTCGTCGGACAATTTCATGCAAGGGACGCGGAAGGTCGTGTCTATTCGGTGCATGAGTTCCAGGAATCCACCCCCTCTTCAGAGGGCATCGCCGGCTCGGAGCCCGTCACCACCTATCGCCTGGCCATTGGCGACCGCGTCAACAAAATGGACGACAACCAGTTTCTCCTCGTGCAATCGGGCGTCACCCTTATTCGCGAACCCGAGACCATTCTTCCCTCATAACGTGCCGTTATGAGCAGAAGTCATATGCGCAGACATGAGTTAGGATTCAGTGTGAATCCCTCACCGGCTGGACATGGACTTCAAGCATGCGTTTACGTCATATCGAAGTGATTCAGGCGCTCCTGCAAACCGGTCACCTGGGCACGGCCGCCGAGCTGTTGCAACTGCCGGTGGCCGAGGTGGAAGCGATCCTGCGCGACGCCGAAAGCCAATCGGGTTTCATGCTCTTCGCCAGTGTTCGCGGGCGCCTGCAAGCCACCCGGGAGGCTCGCGAGCTACAACCGGCGATCGCGACCCTGTATGACGCCTTCGAACCCGTGCAACGCCTGGCCGACAGCCTGAAGCAATACCAGGCGCCGCCCTTGCGCATCATCGGCACCCCGCCCCTGGCTCAGCAACTGTTGCCGCAGAGCATCGCCGCCCTGCGCCGGCGTTTTCCCGACACCCCGTGCAATCTCGCCAGCCAAAGCACCCGCGACATGGTCAAGAGCCTGTTGCTGCGTGAAGGCGACCTGGGCCTGAGCCTGCACAACCCCGATCACCCCGATATCCAGTGCACCGCCCTGGCCCAGGGCAAGCTGCAACTGCTGGCCCCCCACGGTTGGCTGCAACCGAAACAGAAGTACATTTCCCTGCAGGACCTGGCGGGCCAGGCCATGGTCGGCCTGGAAGGCCAGGATCCGCTGAGCGTGACCCTGGACAGCAAGTTGCAGAACCTGCGCCCCAGCCCGAGCATCCACACCCGGGTGCAGACCCATCAGATGATGCGCAGCATGGTCGAGGCCGGCGAAGGTTTGGCGATTGTCGACCCCTTCACTGCCCTTGGCGCGCGCGAGGGTGGCCTGGACGTCTGTCCACTGTCGCCACCGATCCCGGTCACCCTCTATGCCCTGACCCGCGGTGGCAGCCCGTCCTCACCGACCCTGGAAGCGCTGCTGGAAACCCTCACGGAAAAGGCCGAAAGCATGCTGGCCGGCTAGACCCCGGCCTCCCGCGCCAGCTCGTCGTTGAACAGCCGATACCAGAAAATCGCCACCTCGGCCGTGGTCGGGTCGATCCCGCGATAACGCAGATGATCGATGCCGCCCACCACATAACCGCAGCGCTCGTACAAGCGGCAAGCCCCCAGGTTGTTGTTCTGGGTCTCGAGCATGATGCCCGGCAGTTTTTTCTTGCGGCTCCAGAACTGCGCCACATCCAGCAAGGCCTTGGCCACCCCGTGGCGCCGCGCCGGCGCGTGCACCGCCAGCTCGTCGATATGGGCGTAACCGTTCCAGTTGGTGCTGACCACCACGTGGCCGACCGGCTCGTCGTCCAGGTAGGCCATGAACACCGCGCTGTCGGCGGCATCGCGATAACTGCTGAACTCTTCGGGGTCGATGCCGTAGCACTTGCGGTATGGGGTGATGTGGTGCAACGGCCACTTGGCCACCGCCTGTTCGCTCTGTGCCTGGGCATAGGCGCTGACTTCGAAGCTGAAATCGCTGCCCCAGACGTAAGCGGCGAAACCCTCGTCGGCGACACGCACCGACAGGCCGGGGTACTTGGGATTGATCATTGGCTGCATAGCGGGAAACGTCCTCAAACCTTGATGCAATCGACGGTGTACTGCCGCCCATTGCCTTCGTCTTCATGCTGCAATCCATGCACATCCGCGACAAAGCCGGGAAAGCTGCTATCGAACGTACGGGCGAAAGCCAGGTAATCGATGATCGAGCGGGTCGATTCGGTGAAGCGCTCGCCCGGCATGATCAATGGAATACCCGGCGGGTATGGCACCAGCATCACCGCCGCCACCCGCCCGATGAGGGCATCGATGGACACCGCCTCGACCTCACCCCGCACCAGCTGATCGTAGGCGTCGGCGGGCTTCATCGCCACCTCCGGCAGCACGGTGTACATGCGCTTGAGGTGCTTGGCCGTGGCATTGCTGCGGTAGCAGGCGTGCAACTGGTCGCAGAGGTCGCGCAGGCCCATGCCTTGGTACCGCGCCATGTCCTGCTGGGCGATGCTCGGCAGGCAGGCGGCGAGGCTGACATTGGCGTCGTAGTTGCGCTTGAACTCCAGCAGCTCGGTCAGCAGCGTGCTCCACTTGCCTTTGGTGATGCCCATGGAAAACAGCACCAGGAAGGAATACAGGCCAGTCTTTTCCACCACCAGGCCGCGTTCCCAGAGAAACTTGCTGACCACCGCCGCCGGTATCCCGCGCTCGCTCAGGGCACCGCCAGCGGTGAGCCCGGGCATCACCAGGGTGACCTTGATCGGGTCCAGCAGCACATAGTCGTCGGTCACCCCGGCGAACCCGTGCCACTCGCCCTCCGGCTCCAGCAGCCAGTCCGCGGTGCTGACCTGATCGATGCCTTCCACCCGCTCTGGCTGCCAGATGGAAAACCACCAGTCGTCGGCGGCGATGTGCTGGCGCAGGTTGGCCAGGGCGCGGCGGAAGCTCAGGGCCTCGTCGAACATTTCCTGCAGCAGCGAGCGCCCCGCCGGCCCTTCCATCATCGCCGAGGCCACATCCAGCGAGGCGATGATGCTGTACTGCGGCGAGGTGGAGATGTGCATCATGAAGGCTTCGTTGAAGCGGTCGCGGTCCAGCTGCCGGGCGCCGCCGTCCTGCACATGGATCATCGAGGCCTGGCTGAAGGCCGCCAGCAGCTTGTGGGTGGAATGGGTGGTGAACACCAGCGGGCTGTCGGCGCTGCGCGAGGTGCCCATGCCGTAACGCCCCTCGAAGAACTCATGGAAGGCCGCGTAGGCGTACCAGGCCTCGTCGAAATGCAGCACCTCGACGCTGTTGCCCAGGCTCTGCTTGATCAGCTCGGCGTTGTAGCAGAGGCCGTCGTAGGTCGAATTGGTGACCACCGCCAGCTTGACCTTGGCCGGCCGGCCCTGGGTCAGCGGGTTGGCGTCGATCTTGGCCTGGATCGACTCGCGGCTGAATTCGCTCAGCGGGATGGGGCCGATGATTCCCAACTCGTTGCGCTCCGGACAGAGGAACAGCGGGATGGCGCCGGTCATGATGATCGCGTGCAGCACCGATTTGTGGCAGTTGCGATCCACCAGCACCAGGTCGTCGCGACCGACCATGGAGTGCCAGACGATCTTGTTGGCGGTCGAGGTGCCGTTGATCACGAAGAAGGTGTGGTCGGCGCCGAAATTGCGCGCCGCTCGTGCCTCGGCTTCCGCCAGGGGCCCGGTGTGGTCGAGCAGCGAGCCCAGTTCCGGAACCGATACCGACAAGTCCGAACGCAGGGTGTTCTCACCGAAGAACTGGTGAAACGCCTGCCCCACCGGGCTCTTGTGATAGGCCACGCCACCGCCGTGCCCCGGGGTGTGCCAGGAATAGTTGGAGTCGGCCGTGTGCTGCACCAGCGCCTTGAAGAATGGCGGCAACAGGCCATCGAGGTAATTGCGCGCCGCCCGCGCCACCTGGCGCGCCAGAAAGGGCACGGTGTCTTCGAACAGGTAAAGAATGCCGCGCAGCTGATTGAGCTCGCTCATGGCGTCGGCCGGGGCGTTTTCCAGGGTCACCTGCTCGCCCAGGGCGAAGATCGGCAGGTTTGGTGCCCGCACTCGGGCCAGGCGGATCAGTTCCACCATGTTCTGCAGCAGGTGGGTGTTTTCCCCGGCGCCTTCGGCGGCGATCAGCATGCAGGCCAGGCCATGATGGGTAGAAGCCACCAGGCGCCCTTCGGCATAGTCCACCGCGGAAAAGATACTGAAGCCTTCCTGCTCCAGTTCCCTGGCGATCCCCCGCACCCGGTCGCCGGCGACGGTGTCGGCCTTGATGTCGCGATGCACGATAAGGACGGGGAATTTCAGGTCTTTGTACATGGCACCAGGCATCCTGAGACGGCGGACAAGGGTCCGCCAATCACCTCAGGGTAGAAGCTCGGGAGCCGGCGCGGAACCCCGTCAACGACCTCCTGTAACAAAAGGTCGCCCACGAACAACTACTGCTGCTGGGCCTTGGCTTCGGCCAGCTGGGTCCAGAGCGCCGGGGCACCGGCGGATTTGGCGATGATCTCGAGACGCACCTGGTGCTCGGCCAGTTCGGCTTCGCTGGCGCGAATGATCCGCCCGCGCTGGCGGTCCGCCGACAGGCGACGGATTTCGCTGGCGCGGTTGCCCGAACCTTCACTGCCGTTGCCGTCCGAGGCGTTGCCGGCCAGGGACAGGCTGGTCTGGCCGCCGGTCATGGTCAGGTAGACGTCGGCGAGAATCTCCGAGTCGAGCAAGGCGCCGTGCAGTTCACGACCAGAGTTGTCGACGTCATAGCGTTTGCACAAGGCGTCGAGGCTGTTGCGCTGGCCGGGGTGACGTTCCCGGGCCATCAACAGGGTGTCGAGGATGCTGCAGTGCTGGGTGATGTCGGCGCGGTCGTGCTGGCCCATCAGGGCGAATTCGTTGTTGATGAAGCCAACGTCGAACGCCGCGTTGTGGATGATCAGCTGCGCGCCCTGGATGAACTCGAAGAACTCGTCGGCGACTTCGGCGAAGCGCGGCTTGCCCACCAGGAACTCGTTGGTGATGCCGTGGACGCCGATCGCGCCCTCGTCGCTCTCGCGATCCGGTTGCAGATAGACGTGGAAATGCCGACCGGTCAGGCGCCGTCCGATCAACTCGACGCAACCGATTTCAATGATCCGGTGGCCGTCGGTCACCGGCATGCCGGTGGTTTCGGTATCGAGTACAACAGATCTGTTGGCCATCAGGGGTCAGTTCTCAACGGTGGAAGTCTTTCAAGGCGCGGGATTTTAGCACGCTCTCGCGGCATGGCACGCATGGCGGATTCGCTTGGCCCCGGCCTGCGCAGTTTTTAACAATCATTCGCAAAGCTCATGCAGTTCGCCGCGCGGCGGCTTGTTAGGGTCCGCACGATATTTTCAACGGACTCCAGCCTGCCATGACCACCTGCAAAACCCGCCTGACCTTTCTGCTTTGCGCTTGCCTGTTCGCCGATATAGGCCAGGCCACCAGCCTGGTGATCAGCACCGACATCACCATGAGCCTGGCCTTGAGCACCACCGAAGGCAGTTCGAAAGCCACCAGCTCGTTCAAGGACGACAAGCTCGTGCTCGCCGCCAAGACCGATGCCGCGGCCTTTGTCGCCAGCGCCGGCGAGATCCGCGGCGCCCAGCTGGAAGCCGCCATGCGGCACATTCGCCAAACGCTCGGCACCCCAGGCTACTCCGACCTGCAACTGGCCAGCGCCATCCTTACCCTTTGATCGCCTCAGCACCGCGCCACTAATTCACCCTATGCATCACGCGTTTCTTTAAATGAGCGAGGCCATTGCGCTACCGTACGGCCACTCAGGCGGGCGGGTGCTGGCACCCGGCCTTGCACTCACTTCCAGGAAACCGCCCTCCCATGCTCGAGACTCGACAGATGATCCCACTGCTGTTGGCCGCGGCCTTCATCAGTGGCTGCTCTTCCCTTCCGGCAACTGGCCCCGACGCCGGGCAAGGCCCCTTGATCGTCGCCCATCGCGGCGGTGCCGCGGACTTTCCCGAGAACACCCTGCTGGCCATCGACAACGCCCTGCGCAACCGTGCAGACATGCTCTGGCTGACGGTGCAACTGAGCCGCGACGGCGTGCCGGTGCTGTACCGACCGGCGGACCTGAGCGCCAATACCCCGGTGTCCGGCGCGGTCAGCGAGAAAACCCTGGCGCAGTTGCAAACACTGAATGCCGGCTGGAACTTCAAGCAGACCGCGGCCGATGGCCAGGTGACATTTCCCTATCGCTCCCAGGCGGTGACCATCCCCTCACTGCAACAGGCGCTGGCGGCGATCCCCGACGCCGTGCCGGTCATTCTCGACATGAAGGCCCTGCCCGCCGCTCCCCAGGCCAAGGCGGTCGCCCAGTTGCTGGAGCAGCTGCACGCCTGGAACCGGGTGCTGATCTACTCCACCGATGCCAGCTACCAGCAGGCGTTCGCGCAATACCCGCAGGCGCGGCTGTTCGAGTCCCGGGACAACACCCGGGATCGCCTGGCCAGCGTCGCCCTGGCCCACAGCTGTACGGCGCCGCCGGCACCGGCCAGCTGGGTGGCTTTCGAGTACCGGCGCCCGGTGCAGTTGGTCGAGACCTTCACCCTGGGCGAAGCCCGTTCGAAGGTAGATGCCCGGCTGTGGACACCCGCCGCGGTGGAGTGCTTCCAGTCCCGGGGCAAAGTGCGGATGCTGGCGATCGGGGTCAATACGGCCGAGGATTACCAGGCGGCCGTCTGCCTGAAGATGGATGCGGTGCTGGTGGATTCGCCCCGCGCGATGGGGGAAATGAAGCAGCGGCTCGAACGGCCGCTGCGTTGCGACTGACTACCCGTTCAGCGCATCAGGCCTGTTTGTAACCGCGGACCTCGTCGACGCCGCGGTTGGCCAGTTGGTCGGCCCGTTCGTTGCCGTGGTGGCCAGTATGGCCGCGCACCCATTTCCAGGTGACCTGGTGGCGGTTGACCTGCTCATCGAGCTGCTGCCACAGGTCGGCATTTTTCACCGGTTCCTTGGCCGCGGTTTTCCAGCCGCGCTTTTTCCAGTTGGCCATCCACTCGTTGATGCCCTTCATCACATACTGCGAGTCCGTGACCAGGATCACCTGGCACTCGCGCTTGAGCTCTTCCAGGCCGCGGATTGCCGCCATCAGCTCCATGCGGTTGTTGGTGGTGTTGGCTTCGCCGCCCCAGAGTTCCTTCTCCACGCCCTTGAACACCAGCAGTGCGCCCCAGCCCCCCGGGCCAGGATTGCCCTTGCAGGCGCCGTCGGTGAAGATTTCTACGCTATCGCTCATGCCAGACTTCCAATCGAAAATACCTGTGGCTTGCCGATCGTCGATCGACAACGCCCAAGCCGGGCAGATTCGGCCCGGCTGAATTAAAGAGGGGGTTCGCTGTGCCGGCGGTTGACCTTGGCCATCGGCAGCGGCACCAGCTTGCCCATCGGCTCGCGGCGTACCTGGCGCACCGGGCGCAGGCCGACCACTATCTTGCGTGCCACCAGCAGGTAGAAGCCGCCGCCGGACAGTTGCCAGTCACCGGCCTTGCGCTCCCAGCCGGCCAACCGAGCCTGCCAGGCCGCCGAGGCAAGCGGCGGACGATAGCACCCGAAGCGGCGTTTCTCCAGCGCGAAACCCAGCAGGTTCAACCAGTCGGCGACCCGCGACGGCGAAATGCAACGCGCCTTGCGCAAGGCGTCATGGGCGAACACATGCCGCAGGCCCCAGCTGCTCCAGGGATTGATACCGATGATCAACAGATGCCCGCCCGGCCGCACGGCGCTGGCGGCTTCGCGCAGCAGGCCGTGGGGCGACAGGCAGAAATCCAGGCCATGCTGCAGCACCACCACATCGGCGGCGTGCTCGCTGAGCGGCCAGGCCTGCTCTTCGCAAACGATCTCCACGCCGGGCAACGGCGCGCCCAGGCGTACATTGCGCTGTACCTGGGGCGCCGCCGGCGGGGTTTGCGCCGACGGGCCGTAATGCACCAGGTAGCCGCCGAAGAAGCGCCCCAGCTCGTCGTCGAGCATGCGCCGTTCTTCATCCAGCAGAAATTGCCCCAGTGGCCCCGACAGCCACTCACGGGCGGCACTGATCAGAGCCAGCCAGTCAGGATCGGCCTGAGCGAACGCTTTATCGGTCATTGCATTCTCCAACCCGCCAAGAAGTTCTAAGATGCGCCAATGTTTTCCGCTTGGCGACTCCAACGATGATACAGATCAGTGCCCTGCCCGCGTTCACCGATAACTACATCTGGTTGTTACAGGACCATCGCCATCAGCGTTGCGCGGTGGTCGACCCGGGTGACGCCGCACCGGTACAGGCCTGGCTCGCCCGGCATCCGGGCTGGGAGTTGAGCGATATCCTGGTGACCCATCACCACCACGACCACGTCGGCGGTATCGAACAGCTGAAAAAAGCCAGCGGCGCCAAGGTCTGGGGCCCAGCCAACGAAAACATCCCAGGGCGCGACGTGGCCCTGAACGACAACGACCAGGCCAACATCCTTGGCTGGGACTTCGACATCTATGCGGTGCCCGGGCACACCCTGGGGCACATTGCCTACTACCATCACGGCCTGCTGTTTTGTGGCGACACCCTGTTCGCCGCCGGTTGCGGGCGCCTGTTCGAGGGCACGCCGGAGCAGATGCACCACTCCCTGAGCCGCCTGGCCGCGCTGCCCGAAGACACCCTGGTGTACTGCACCCACGAATACACCCTGAGCAACCTGCGTTTTGCCCAGGCGGTGGAACCGGACAACCCGGACATCGCCGAGCGCCTGCAAAAGGTCAGCGAACTACGGGAAAACGGCAAAATGACCCTGCCCTCCACCCTGGCCCTGGAAAAACTCACCAATCCCTTCCTGCGTACCGGTGAAACATCCGTTAAACAAAAAGCGGACGAACGGAACGGCCTCGATAACCGGGCTCAGAGTGCGGTTTTTGCTGCCTTGCGGGCTTGGAAAGATAAGTTCTAAGCGGGTTGCCTGTTGGTACGAAAATTCTGAATGGTTGACCTCACCGGGTGCGCTTTCTAGAATCGTCCGACATTTTTGCCCGGAACTTACTTCCAGCCAATGTCGTCATCTATTCGTAAATCCATCAATTCAGACGCATTGACGCGGTTGGCTCAAGCCATCGCGGTGGCTGTGTCCGCCACCCTGGCGGGCTGCCAAAGCACGAGCCACGTCCCGCAAACCGACGCTTCGCACACCCAGAATTTCAACGCCCGCATCAAGCAGAAACCCATCTGGCTGAATGAAAAACCCAGCCCGCAATTGCCCCAGGACGTCTGGGAGCGCATGCGCGAAGGTTTCCAGTTGCAGGAAGGCATCGGCGTCAACCCGCGCATCGAACAGCAGCGCCTGTGGTTCGCCAGCAATCCATCGTTTCTCGAGAATGCCAGCGAACGCGGCAGCCTCTATATCCATTACATCGTCGAGCGTCTTGAAGAACGCAACATGCCGCTGGAGCTGGCCCTGCTGCCAGTGATCGAGAGCGCCTACAACCCGATGGCCTATTCCCGGGCCGACGCGGTAGGCCTCTGGCAGTTCATCCCGTCCACCGGTCGTTCCTTCAACCTGCGCCAGACCCGCTTCTACGATGGCCGTCGCGATATCACCGCCTCGACCACCGCGGCCATGGATTACCTGACCCGCCTGCACGACATGTTCAACGGCGACTGGCTGCTGGCCCTGGCGGCCTACAACGCCGGCGAAGGCACGGTCAGCCGGGCCATCGAGCGCAACGAGAAGCTCGGCCTGCCCACCGACTACTGGAACCTGCCGCTGCCGTCGGAAACCCAGGCCTACGTGCCCAAGCTGCTGGCCCTGTCCCAGGTGGTGCTGGCGCCCGAAGCCTATGGCGTCAACCTGAACCCGATCGCCAACGAACCCTATTTCCAGGTCGTCGAGATCAACCAACGCATGGACCTGTCCAAGGTCGCCGCGGTGGCCAATATCGACGAGGACGAGCTGTTCCAGCTCAACCCGGCCTTCAAGCAGCGCACCACCATCGATGGTCCCCAGCACCTGCTGGTGCCGACGTCCAAGGCGCAGCTGCTGAGCGCCAGCCTGTCGACCATGAAGCCCGAGGAACTGATCAGCCAGCGTTCGCTCAAGCCAGTGTTCGAGGGTGCCGACAGTCGCGAAATGGCCCAGGCCAAACGCAACTACCGGGTCAAGCGGGGCGATAACCTGTCGCAGATCGCCAAGGCCAACAAGGTCGACGTCAAGGACCTGCAACGCTGGAACAAGCTGAGCGGCAAGCAGCTCAAGGTCGGCCAGACCCTGGTCATGCAGGACACCAGCAAAGCCAAGGCCAGCAGCAAAACCAGCGCCAAGGCCTCCGGCAAGAAGACCATGGTCGCCAGCGCCGACAAGAAGTCGACCCAGTACAAGGTCAAGCAAGGCGATTCGCTGTACATGGTGGCCAAGCGCTTCAACGTCGAGATGCAACACCTCAAGCGCTGGAATCCCCGCGCCGGCCAGGCCCTCAAGCCAGGCCAGATGCTGACCGTCTACCTGCCTCATTAAGGCTGGCTGGATCGAAAAAGATCGCGGTTCCCGGCAACGCCCACGGATGAATCTCAACATCCGGCACAGGCGCTGCCAGGGGCCGCGATCTTTTTTTTCAGGGCCGTAACAGAGCCTTCGGAGGGCGGCCTTTTTCCTGTCGATACAAGCTGTTACTGTACGGAGCACAAAGCCCAAGCCGCCTGGATCGGATCTCTGCCTTGATGCGTCCCCTCCTCCTGTCCCTAATCAGTCTGGCCTTGAGCTTTCCCGCAAGCGCAACGATCACTGAAAGTCATGGTTACGCGCAGTTCGGCACGCTCAAGTACCCCGCCAAATTCACCCATTACGACTGGGTCAACCCCGCCGCGCCCAAAGGCGGGACCTTGCGGGTCATGGCGTTTGGCACCTTCGACACCCTCAACCCCTACACTTTCAAGGGCAGCAGCCCGGTTTCCACGCCCAACTTCCTGCAATACGGGGTCAACGAGCTGAACGAGCCGCTGATGGTCGGCACCGGCCAGTACGCGCCGTCCGGCGACGAGCCGACTTCCAGCTACGGCCTGATCGCCCGCTCCGTCGAATACAGCGAAGACCGCAGCTGGGTGGTGTTCAACCTGCGCCCCGAGGCACGTTTCCACGATGGCAAGCCGATCACCGCCTACGATGTGGCGTTTTCCTATCGGTTGCTGCTCAAGGAAGGCCACCCGCAATACCGCACCAACCTGCAGGAAGTGCAGCGGGTGGACATCCTCGGCCCGCAGCGCATCCGTTTCGTCTTCAAGCGCTCCGGCAACCCGCTGCTGATCCTGCGCCTGGGCGAGTTGCCGGTGCTGCCGCAGCACTACTGGAAAGACCGCGACTTCAAGGCCACCACCTTCGAGCCGCCGCTGGGCAGCGGCCCCTACCGCATCATCCGGGTGCAACCGGGGCGCTCGCTGCTGTTCGAGCGGGTCAAGGACTACTGGGGCAAGGACCTGCCGGTCAATCGCGGCTTCAACAATTTCAACAAGGTCGCGGTAGAGTTCTACCGTGACAGCGACGTCGCCTTCGAAGCCTTCAAGGCCGGCGAGTTCGACATCTACATCGAACACCAGGCGAAGAACTGGGCCAACGGCTACAACTTCCCCGCGATCAACCGCGGCGACATCATCAAGGCCCAGGTGGCGCACCAGATCCCGACCCAGACCCAGGGCCTGTTCATGAACAGCCGCCGGGCGATCTTCGCCGACCGCAAGGTGCGCGAAGCCCTGGGCCTGATGCTCGACTTCGAGTGGACCAACCGCACCCTGTTCAGCGGCGCCTACAAACGCGCGACCAGCTACTACCCGAACAGCGAGTTCTCTGCCACGGGCCTGCCGGTCGGCCATGAATGGCTGCTGCTCTCGCCCTACCGCGAGCAGTTGCCCGCCAGCCTGTTCACCCAGCCCTTCAGCCTGCCGCAGACCGACGGCCGCGGCATCCCGCGGGCGACCCTGCGCCAGGCCCTGGGCCTGCTCGCCGAAGCCGGCTGGAAGCTCAACGGCCAGCGCCTGCTCGACAGCAACGGGCAACCGCTGCGCTTCGAGCTGCTGCTGGTCAACCCGAACCTGGAACGGATCCTCCAGCCCTACGTCGAGAACCTGGCCAGCATCGGCATCGACGCGCGCCTGCGCACCGTGGACCGGGCGCAGTACAAGCAGCGCCTGGACCAGTTCGATTTCGACATGATCCTCATGACCCTGAACCAGACCCTGAGCCCGGGCCTGGAGCAATGGCAGTACTTCCACTCCAGCCAGGTCGGGGTCAAGGGCAGCAAGAACTATGCAGGCATCGACAACCCCATCGTCGATCACCTGCTGGAACACCTGCTCGCCGCACACAGCCGCGACGAGCAACTGGCCGCCGGTCGGGCCCTGGATCGGGTGCTGCTGTGGCAGCACTACATCATCCCCAACTGGTACCTCAACTATCATCGTCTGGCGTACCGCAACCGGTTCGCCTTCGTCACCACGCCGCCCTACCAACTGGGCCTGAGCGCCTGGTGGCTGAAGTCCCTGGAGAAAGCCCAATGATGCCCCTGCGTGCCCTGCTCCCGTGGGCCGGCGGCGTGCTGCTGACGGGAATCGCCTGCCTCGCCCAGGCCGCCCCGCAACACGCCCTGACCCTGTACAACGAACCGCCGAAGTACCCGGCGACCTTCAAGCACTTCGACTACGTCAACCCGGACGCGCCCAAGGGCGGCACCTTCCGCGAGTCCGGTTTCGGTGGCTTCGACAGCCTCAACCCGTTCATCAACAAAGGCGTGCCGGCGGACAATATCGGCCTGATCTACGACACCCTGATGCGCCAGAGCCTGGACGAACCCTTCACCGAGTACGGCCTGATCGCCGGGCAGATCGAGAAGGCCCCGGACAACAGCTGGGTGCGTTTCTACCTGCGCCCCGAGGCGCGCTTCCACGACGGCCACCCGATCCGTGCCGAAGACGTGGTGTTCAGCTTCCAGACCCTGATGAAGGCCGGCGCGCCGATGTACCGCGGCTACTACGCCGACGTCGAGGACGTGATCGCCGAAGACCCGCTCAAGGTGCTGTTCAAGTTCAAGCACACCAACAATCGCGAACTGCCGCTGATTCTTGGGCAGCTGTCGATACTGCCCAAGCACTGGTGGGAACACCGCGACTTTTCCAAGGGCAACCTGGAAATCCCCCTCGGCAGCGGCCCGTACAAGGTGATCGAGGTCAAGGCCGGGCGCTCGGTGCGCTATGAACGGGTCAAGGACTACTGGGGCAAGGACCTGCCGATCAACCGCGGCCAGTTCAACTTCGACGTCATGGCCACCGACTATTACCGCGACAACACCGTGGCCCTGGAAGCCCTCAAGGCCGGCCAGTTCGACTACTGGCTGGAGACCAGCGCGAAGAACTGGGCCAACGCCTACAACATCCCGGCCGTGACCGAAGGCCGGCTGATCAAGGAACAGATCCCCAACGGCAACCCCACCGGCATGCAGGGCTTCGTCTACAACCTCCGCCGCCCGCTGTTCCAGGACGTGCGGGTACGCAAGGCCCTGAGCCTGCTGCTGGACTTCGAGTGGACCAACAAGCAACTGTTCAACGGCGCCTACACCCGCACCCGCAGCTACTTCGAGAACTCGGAAATGGCCGCCACCGGCCTGCCCGACACCGACGAACTGCAGATCCTCGAACCGCTGCGCGGCAAGATCCCCGACCAGGTCTTCACTGAAGCCTTCCAGCCCTCGGTGTGCGATGGCAGCGGCATGATCCGCGCCCAGCAGCGCCAGGCCTACCAGCTGTTGCAGGAAGCCGGCTGGCGCATCGTCGACGACAAGATGGTCGACGCCCAGGGCAAGCCGGTGGTGATCGAGTTCCTGCTGGCCCAGACCGAGTTCGAGCGCGTGCTGCTGCCGTTCAAGCGCAACCTCGCGGACCTCGGGATCGACCTGGTGATCCGCCGGGTCGACGTTTCCCAGTACATCAACCGCCTGCGCTCGCGGGACTTCGACATGGTGGTCGGCGGCTTCCCGCAATCGAGTTCGCCCGGCAACGAGCAGCGCGAATACTGGAAATCCTCCAGCGCCGACAACCCCGGCAGCCGCAACTTCATCGGCCTCAAGGACCCGACCATCGATGCCCTGGTGGAAGACCTGATCAACGCCGACTCGCGCAAGAGCCTGGTGGCCCATGCCCGCGCCCTCGACCGGGTGCTGCAATGGGGCTACTACGTGATTCCCAACTGGCACATCAAGACCTCGCGCGTGGCCTACTGGGACCATATCGGCCACCCCAAGGTCTCGCCCAAATATGACATCGGCATCCAGACCTGGTGGATCAAGCCCGACGCCAAGCCGGCCGTGATCCCGGACACCCACTCGCAGGCCGCCCCCGCCGGCGTGGAGCAATAAGATGCTGGCTTACATTCTGCGGCGACTGCTGCTGATCATCCCTACCCTGTTCGGCATCCTACTGATCAACTTCGTGATCATCCAGGCCGCTCCCGGCGGCCCGGTGGAACAGATGATCGCCAAGCTCGAGGGTTTCGAGGGCGCCACCAGCCGCATCGCCGGCGGCGGCGCCGAAGTCTCGGTGGCCGGTTCCAGCTACCGTGGCGCCCAGGGCCTGGACCCGGCCCTGGTCAAGGAAATCGAGAAGATGTACGGCTTCGACAAGTCGGCGCCGGAACGCCTGTGGATCATGATCAAGAACTACGCCACCCTGGATTTCGGCGACAGCTTCTTCCGCGACGCCAAGGTGGTCGACCTGATCCGCGAGAAACTCCCGGTGTCCATTTCCCTGGGGCTGTGGAGCACCCTGATCATGTACCTGGTGTCGATCCCCCTGGGGATCGCCAAGGCCACCCGCCACGGCAGCCACTTCGACGTCTGGACCAGCTCGGCGATCATCGTCGGCTACGCGATCCCGGCGTTCCTGTTTGCCATCCTGCTGATCGTGATGTTCGCCGGCGGCAGTTATTTCGACTGGTTCCCGCTGCGCGGCCTGACCTCGAACAACTTCGACCAGTTGAGCTGGGGCGGCAAGATCCTCGACTACTTCTGGCACCTGACCCTGCCGGTGACCGCCCTGGTGATCGGCAACTTCGCCACCATGACCCTGCTGACCAAGAACAGCTTCCTCGACGAGATCAACAAGCAGTACGTGATCACCGCCAGGGCCAAGGGCCTGACCAAGCGCCGCGTGCTGTACGGCCATGTGTTCCGCAACGCCATGCTGCTGGTGATCGCCGGTTTCCCCTCGGCCTTCATCGGCATCTTCTTTACCGGATCCTTGCTGGTGGAGGTGATCTTCTCCCTCGACGGCCTGGGCCTGATGAGCTTCGAGGCGGCGATCAACCGCGACTATCCGGTGGTGTTCGGCACCCTGTTCATCTTCACCCTGCTGGGGCTGGTGGTGAAACTGATCGGCGATTTGACCTACACCCTGGTCGACCCACGCATCGACTTCGAAAGCCGGGAGCATTGAGATGAACCTGTCCCCCCTCAATCGCCGGCGCTTCGAACTGTTCAAGGCCAACAAGCGCGGCTGGTGGTCGCTGTGGCTGTTCCTGATCCTGTTTGGCGCCAGCCTTGGCGCCGAGCTGATCGCCAACGACAAGCCGCTGGTGGTGCACTACGACGACAGCTGGTACTTCCCGGCGCTCAAGCGCTACCCGGAAACCACCTTCGGCGGCGAGTTCCCCCTGGAGGCCAACTACAAGAGCCCGTACATCCGCGAACTGCTGGCGGCCAAGGACGCCTGGGTGCTGTGGGCGCCGATCCCCTTCAGCTACCAGAGCATCAACTACGACCTGAAGGTCCCGGCTCCCGCGCCGCCCTCGGCGGAGAACCTGCTGGGCACCGACGACCAGGGCCGCGATGTGCTGGCGCGGGTGATCTACGGCTTCCGGGTGTCGGTGCTGTTCGCCCTGACCCTGACCATCCTCAGTTCGATCATCGGCGTCATCGCCGGGGCGCTGCAGGGTTTCTATGGCGGCTGGGTCGACCTGGCCGGGCAGCGCTTCCTGGAGATCTGGTCCGGGCTGCCGGTGCTGTACCTGCTGATCATCCTCGCCAGCTTCGTGCAGCCGAACTTCTGGTGGCTGCTGGGGATCATGCTGCTGTTCTCCTGGATGAGCCTGGTGGACGTGGTGCGCGCCGAGTTCCTGCGCGGGCGCAACCTGGAATACGTGCGCGCCGCCCGCGCCCTGGGCATGCAGAACGGCGCCATCATGTTCCGCCATATCCTGCCCAACGCCATGGTCTCGACCATGACCTTCATGCCGTTCATCCTCACCGGCGCCATCGGCACCCTGACCGCCCTCGACTTCCTCGGTTTCGGCCTGCCGCCCGGCGCGCCGTCCCTGGGCGAACTGGTGGCCCAGGGCAAATCCAACCTGCAGGCGCCGTGGCTGGGCATCAGTGCCTTCGCCGTGCTGGCGATCATGTTGAGCCTGCTGGTATTCATCGGCGAGTCCGCTCGCGATGCCTTCGACCCGAGGAAATGAGATGAATCAGGACAATCTGATCGAAGTCCGCGACCTCGCCGTCGAGTTTGTCGTCGGCGAACAAAAGCAACGGGTGGTCGAGGGCATCAGCTTCGACATCAAGCGCGGCGAAACCCTGGCCCTGGTGGGCGAAAGCGGCTCCGGCAAATCGGTGACCGCGCACTCGATCCTGCGCCTGCTGCCCTACCCGCTGGCCCGCCACCCGTCCGGGACCATCCAGTACGCCGGCCAGGATTTGCTGACCCAGAAAGAGAAGACCATCCGCCATATCCGCGGTAACCGCATCGCGATGATCTTCCAGGAGCCCATGACCTCGCTCAACCCGCTGCACAGCATCGAGAAGCAGATCAACGAGGTGCTGGGCCTGCACAAGGGCCTGACCGGCAAGATCGCCACCCAGCGCACCCTGGAGCTATTGGAACTGGTGGGCATCCCCGAGCCGCACAAGCGCCTCAAGGCCCTGCCCCACGAGCTGTCCGGCGGCCAGCGGCAACGGGTGATGATCGCCATGGCCCTGGCCAACGAGCCGGAGCTGCTGATCGCCGACGAGCCGACCACCGCCCTCGACGTCACTGTGCAACTGAAGATCCTCGAACTGCTCAAGGAACTGCAGGCACGCCTGGGGATGGCCTTGCTGCTGATCAGCCACGACCTCAATCTGGTCCGGCGCATCGCCCACCGCGTCTGTGTGATGCAGCGCGGCTGCATCGTCGAGCAGGCGCCTTGCGAAGAGCTGTTCCGCGCGCCGCAGCATCCCTACACCCGCGAACTGCTGGCGGCCGAACCCAGCGGCAAGCCGGCGACCAATGTGATCGGCCCTCCGCTGTTGCAGGTCGAGGACCTGAAGGTCTGGTTCCCGATCAAGAAAGGCCTGCTGCGCCACACCGTCGACCATGTGAAGGCGGTGGACGGCATCAACTTCAGCCTGCCCCAGGGCCAGACCCTGGGCATTGTCGGCGAAAGCGGCTCGGGCAAGTCCACCCTGGGCCTGGCGATCCTGCGGCTGATCGGCAGCAAGGGCGCCATCCGCTTCGAAGGCAAGCAGCTGGACTGCCTGTCGCAGCAGCAGGTGCGGCCGCTGCGCCGGGAGATGCAGGTGGTGTTCCAGGACCCCTTCGGCAGCCTCAGCCCGCGCATGTGCGTGAGCCAGATCGTCGGCGAAGGCCTGCGCATCCACAAGATCGGCACCGCCGCCGAGCAGGAACAGGCGATCATCGAAGCGCTCAAGGAAGTGGGGCTGGACCCGGAAACCCGGCACCGCTACCCCCACGAGTTCTCCGGCGGCCAGCGCCAGCGCATCGCCATCGCCCGCGCCCTGGTGCTCAAGCCGGCGCTGATCCTGCTGGACGAGCCGACCTCGGCCCTCGACCGAACCGTGCAGCGCCAGGTGGTGGAGCTGCTGCGCAAGCTGCAGGCCAAGTACAACCTGACCTACCTGTTCATCAGCCACGACCTGGCGGTGGTCAAGGCCCTGAGCCACCAGTTGATGGTGGTCAAGCATGGCCAGGTGGTGGAACAGGGCGACGCGCAGAATATCTTTGCCGCGCCGCAGCACCCCTACACCCGGCAGTTGCTGGAGGCCGCCTTCCTGGCGCCGGCCAGCGAGGCATGAGTGTGAGTTTTGCCTGCTGTCACCGGGCGACGGCCAGCAGGCCGAGCGCGGATGCAGCAGTGGCCGGCAGGCGCCTCACGGCAGCAACCACCTGGGCCAGGTATCGACTGCCTAGGCGACGCAGATGCCCGGTACCGCGACCTTCTGGAACAGATGCGGGGAAGCGACCGCCGAGGACGGATAGTGCGAAAGCTTGGCCCTGAACTCCGGATGCACGAAGGCCGCCCGGAAATGCGCGTTGGACTCCCAGACCGCGTAATTGAGATAGGTCGGGCTTTCGCCGATGGCGCGATGCAGCTGTGTGGAAATGAAACCCGGCTGTTGCTTCATGAAGCTGGCATCGTCTTGCCAGGCCTGCAGGAAGGTCGGCTCGTCGGCCTGGTCCAGGGTGAAGACGTTGATCAGGATGACCGGCGAGGCTTCCAGCGTGATCTGGCGGTCGATCGGAAAGGCGGGGTCCATGGGGCGAATGAGAGGCATGGCAAGCTCCAGGTGTGAGGGCTGAATTCGTAACCACATTGCGATATTGACATCATGATGTCAATATCCCTGAAGAATCACTTTGTCTGGATAACGACGTTATGCACGAACCTGAACCCACCCCGGCCGGGGCTGCCCTGACCGACTTCATTCTGAGTATGTTCCGGGCCAGCAACCTGACGCTGGCCTGGGGCGACCGGATAGTCGCGCCCCTCGGGCTGACCAGCGCCCGCTGGCAGATTCTGGGCGCGATCGTGGCGGCGGAGCGCCCGCAGCCGGTCGCCTGGCTCGCGCGGGACCTGGAGGCCAACCGGCAGAATGTCCAGCGCATCGTCAACGATCTGGAGAAGGAAGGGCTGGTGACATTCCAGCCCAACCCGCATCACCGGCGCGCACAGCTCGTGACGCTGACAGACAAGGGTACGGCAGCCTTCAACGAGGCCATCCGCCTGTACACCCCGCTGGTCAACGACCTGTCGGCCGGACTTGAGGTTGAAGACATTCAAACGGCCCTGCGCGTGATCACCGAGCTGCGCAACAGGCTTCAAGGGCAGACAGACACCGAGCAATGACCAGCCGTATTGCGATATCGGTCCGGCATCACGCCTTCAACGGCCCGAGGCCAGGCCTGCTCATGGACTTGTCGGCATCCGCCAGCAAGGTTTCCACATCGACCGGCCTGGCCGGATCGAACTCGATCTGGCCGATGCTGAAGCAGATGTCGTAGATACACTGCTGGGTGGCCGTGCGCTCGTCGAGGATGGCCTGCAGACGGGTGATGATCGCCAGTTTTTCCACCCGTTCCGAGCCGGTCAGCAGCACTGCGAAACGCTGGTACTCCAGATGCCCGACCACGTCGCTTTCGCGAAAGGCGATGCGCAGCCCGTCGGCGAAGGTCTTCAGCGCCGCCTCGCCTTCGTCCGGCCCGTAAGCACGGGCGATACGGTAGATATCGTCGAGATCGAACAGCAGCAAGGTCGCCGGGCAGTTCAGGTCCTTGCAGGCCTGCAACGCATCGCCGGCCAGCACCGCAAAGCCGTGGGGGTTGGGCAGCAGGGTCAGTTTATCGAGGTTGGCTACCTGCACCGCGGCCAGCTCCTGCTCGGCCCTGCGGTTCTGATCGCGCAACAGTTGCCGGGACGGGTCGTCCGCCTCCGGGGATGGCACCTGATCCGGTGCCTGGACAGGCTTGTCTGGGGAAAACATCGCACACTCCATTGGCGGGAATCACCTATAGAGCTTAGTTGCCGAGGCCTACACCTGCCCCGCAACCAGCCCTCCCTGGGGGCCCCTGGCGTCAACTTCCGACCGCCGGACAGGGTCCGCCCGCCTCGGCCCAGAGTTTGAACTGGCTGACGAACACCTCGTGGGGCACCGGTACCGACGCGCGGTTGCCGCCGGGGTTCCAGCCCCAGAGCACCAGCTTGTCTTCGCTGACATGCTTGATCAGCGCGGCAAAGTCACGGTCGCCGTTGCTGGCCTTGTCCTTGATCATCTGGCACAGACGGTCGGCCGGCAGGCCGATCCAGGCCATCTTGTGCGCCGCCGGCGGCAGGCTCCAGTGCGGCGCCCCCGGTGGCATGTGCGGGCCGTAGCTGGCCGGCGGGTTGCTTGCGCCATGGCAGGTGGCGCACGGCAGCCCCGCCGCGCCCTTGCCGTCCAGGCCACGGACCACGGCCATGGCATGGGGCGTGCCGGCGTCGAACTGCAACGGCGCATCCCCGGGAATGTGGCAGTTCTGGCAGCGTGGGCTCTGGAACACCTTCTGCACCGTCGCGAACGCCGCCAGCGCCGGCTCATCGGCGGCGAACAGGTCCGAGGCATAACCGCCCAGGCCGACCAGGATCAGCGCGCCGAGGAACAGGTGGCGTTTCATCTCACACCCCCGCCAGTTGCAGCGGCAACTCGCGCAGGCGCTGGCCGGTCAGGGCGAACACCGCGTTGGCCACCGCCGGCGCCGTGGGCGGCACGCCCGCCTCGCCGATACCGCCGGGTTTGTCGGTGCTGGCGACTATATGCACCTCGACCTGGGGCATCTCGTTCAGGCGCAACACCTGGAAGTCGTGATAGTTGGACTGCACCACCCGGCCATCCTTGAAGGAAATGCGGCTGTGCAGGGCCATGCCCAGGCCAAAGGTGATGCCCGACTCCATCTGCGCGGCGATGCTCTGCGGGTTCACCGCGATGCCGCAATCCACCGCGCAGACCACCCGGTGCACGCGAATCCGCTCGGCCTCCTGAGACACCTCGACCACCTGCGCCACATAGCTGCCGAAGGACTCGTGCACCGCGACACCCAAGGCATGCCCGTTGGCCACGGGTTTGCCCCAACTCGCCTTCTCCACCGCCAGGTTGAGCACGCCCAGGTGCCGCGGGTGATCCTTGAGCAAGATGCGGCGGTACTCCACCGGGTCCTTGCCCACCGCGTCGGCCATCTCGTCGATCAACGACTCGACGACGAACGCAGTATGGGTATGGCCCACGGAGCGCATCCACAGCACGGTGATGCCGGTCATCGGCGAATGCAGGTCGACCCTGTGGTTCGGCGTGCCCTTCAGGTAAGGCCCATCCGCCAGGCCCTCGACCGAGGTGTTATCGATACCGTTCTTGACGAAGCTGGCCTCGAACGAGGTGCCGGCCATGATCGACTGCCCCACCAGCACATGCTGCCAGGCCAGCGGCAGGCCCTGGGCGTCCAGGCCGACCTGCGCCTGATGCAGGAACGCCGAACGGAAATAGCCGCCGCGCACATCGTCTTCCCGCGACCAGACGGTTTTCACCGGGGCTGCGGCGGCCTTGGCCACCTCCACCGCTTCGCTGACGAAGTCCGAGGTGGGGTTGGCCCGGCGGCCGAAACCGCCGCCCAAAAATTGCGTGTGGATCTGCACCTGTTCCGGCTTGAGCCCGGTGATCTTCGACGCGACCATCTGGTCCAGGGTCTGGAACTGGGTGCCGGTCCAGATCTCGCATTTGTCGGCGCCGATGCGCACCGTGCAGTTGAGCGGCTCCATCGGCGCATGAGCCAGGTAAGGCACGCTGTATTCGGCCTTGATCACCTGGGTCGCCTTGGCCATGCTCCCGGTCGCATCGCCAGCCTCGGCCGCCTTGGTCCCGGGGGTCAGCGCCAGTTTGCGAAAGCTCTGCATCAGGCCTTCGCTGCTCATGTTGGCGTTCGGCCCCAGGTCCCATTCGGCCTTGAGCGCGTCGCGCCCCTGCTTGGCCGCCCAGTAATGCTCGGCGACCACCGCCACGCCCGTGGGCACCTGGAGCACCTTGAGCACCCCAGGCACCGCCAGCGCCGCCTGGGGATCGAAGGACTTGAGCGTGCCGCCGAACACCGGCGAACGCAGGACCACGGCGGTCAGCAGGCCGTCGAAATACATGTCCATGCCGAACTGCGCGCGGCCGGTGATTTTCTCCGGGGTGTCCAGGCGCTTGGTCGGCTTGCCGATCAACCGCCAGTCCTTGGCCTCCTTCAAGCGCAGCGAAGCCGGGTCCGGCACCGGCAACTGCCCGGCGTCGTTGGCCAGGTCGCCGTAGCTCAGGCGCTGTTTCCCGGCCACCACCCAGCCCTGCTCGGTGTGCAGGGTCGAGGGCGCCACCTGCAGGCGCTTGGCCGCCGCCTCGATCAGCATCTGGCGGGCCGCGGCGCCGGCCTGGCGATAGCGGTCGAACTCCATCCAGGTCGAGGTCGAGCCACCGGTGATCTGCATCCCGCCGAATGCCGGCAAGCCATACACCGCGGCGGCCGGCGCGTGCTCGACGCGGATCTTCGACCAGTCGGCATCCAGCTCCTCGGCGATCAGCATCGACAGCCCGGTCCAGATGCCCTGGCCCATTTCCGAATGGCCGAGCACCACGGTGACCACCCCGTCCGGGGCGATGCGCAAGAACGCATTGGGCACGAATTCTTCGCTCGCCGCCCGGGCAAAACGATTGGCCCCCGGGATGACGAACGCCACCACCAGCCCGCCGCCGAGCAGCGCGCCCCCTTTGAGAAATCCACGACGCGACGCAGTGATCATGCCTTGTCCCTCTTAATGCCGACTCAGCCGATTTCGGCGGCGCGTTTGACCGCCGCGCGGATCCTTGGGTAGGTGCCGCAGCGGCAGATATTGCCGGACAGCGCCTGGTCGATATCGTTGTCGGTGGGCGACGGAATCTTCGCCAGCAAGGCCGCGGCCGACATAATCTGCCCTGACTGGCAGTAACCGCACTGCACCACATCCAGCTCGGCCCAGGCGCGCTGCACCGGGTGCGAGCCGTCCGTCGACAGGCCTTCGATGGTGAGGATCTTCTGCCCGTTGGCCACCGCCGCGGCCGGGGTCACGCAGGAACGCAGCGGCGCGCCGTCGACATGCACGGTGCAGGCGCCGCATTGCGCCATGCCGCAGCCGAACTTGGTGCCGGTCAGGTGCGCCACATCACGCAGCACCCAGAGCAGCGGCATGTCCGCGGGCACCTCGAGCGGCTGGTCTTTGCCATTGATATTGAATGTCAACATGCAGAACTCCTCAGGCCGAGGGGGGACAGGATTCACGGGATCCTGGAGCGGCGTCGCCGTGGCCGAAGGCCTACGCGCGCCGCGAGGTTTTCCATACAGCTAAGCGCAGTTTGCCGAACAGGCCGGATTCTGCGACCGCCGGTCACGCCCAGGCCGCCCCGAACAAGGCGGCCGAGCGATGCGCAGCATCAGAAATCGGTGGAGGCCGACAGCGCCCGCCAGGTCGCGGTTTCCTGCTCAACGTAGGCGTTCTTCGCCGCGATGGCGCCCAGAGTGTCGGTGCCCAGGGGCAGGCGCAGCGGCGGTTGCCCGGCTTCGACCAGGGCGATCATCGCCTGCGCCAGTTTGTCCGGGTCGCCCGGCTGCTGCTGGTTATAGGCCTTGGCCTGCTGGCGTACCTGGCCAACGGTGGTGGTGTAGTCGGCGATCGAGGCCGGCGACTCCAGCAACGAATTGCCGTCGAGGAAGTCGGTGCGGAAGTAGCCCGGCTCGACCACCGTGACCTTCACCCCCAAGGGCGCCAGCTCGCTGTGCAGGGCTTCGCTCAGGCCTTCGACGGCGAACTTGGTCGAGCAATAGACGCCGTAGCCCGGCCCCGACTGATAACCGCCGATCGACGAGATATTGATCACATGGCCACTGCGGGCGGCACGCATGTGCGGCAGCACCCCGCGGGTGACGTTGAGCAGGCCGAACACGTTGGTTTCATAGACCCGGCGGATCTCGTCGCCGCTGGCCTCCTCCACCGCACCGAGCAGGCCAAAGCCGGCGTTGTTGACCAGCACATCGATACGGCCGAAATACTCGACGGCCATCTGCGCCACGTCACGGGCCTGGGCCTCGTCGGTGACATCCAGTTGCGCCGCCAGCAGGCCCGGCTGCGCGCCGAAACGCTCGATGAGCGACTGGGCATTGCGCGCAGTGGCCACCACCGCATCGCCATGGGCCAGGGCCGCGGCGGTGATTTTTGCGCCGATGCCCCGGGAAGCCCCGGTGATCAGCCAGACACGTTTGAAAGTCGTTTGCGAAGTCATGATCGGTACCTTGTGAGAAGTGGGTGAACACAAGGTACGCAAGCGCATTGGCTGGAAAAATGGCCTCGTGCTACAAGCACTATGAATTTCTATTTCATAATGGCCTTGCAATGAACCAAGACCCTTTCGACGGCCTGACCGAGTTTCTCGCCGTCGCCGAACACAAGAGTTTCACCCTCGCCGCCACCCAACTGGGAGTAACCCCGACCGCCGTGAGTCATGCGGTAAAGACCCTGGAGCGGCGTACCGGGGTGCTGTTGTTCCAGCGCACCACTCGCCGCGTGGCCCTGACGGAAGCCGGCAGCAGCCTGTTCATCCGCCTGCGCCCGGCCGCCAGTGAAATCGGCGACGCCCTGGCGGTGCTGGGCAGCTATCGCGACCGGCCCATGGGCACCTTGCGCCTCACCGCGCCACGCCTGTCCGGCAAGCGGCTGATCGAACCCTTGGTCTCGCGCTTTCGCGCGGCCTATCCCGACGTCAGGCTGGAGATTTCCCTGGACGATGCCACAGTCGACCTGGTCAGCGAGGGCTTCGACGCCGGTATCCGCCTGGGCGAGTCGATCGAAAAGGACATGGTCGCCGTGCGCCTGACCCCGGACCTGCAATGGTCGGTGGTGGGCTCCCCGGACTATTTCGCCCGGGCCGGCAGGCCGCAGACCCCGGAAGAACTGACCCGGCACCAGGGCATCGGCTTTCGCTTCCTCACCTCGGGCACGACCCATCGCTGGGAGTTCCGGCGCAACGGCCGGGATTTCACCGTCGGTGTCGAGGGCGCGCTGGTGGTCAACGATCGGCACTTGCTGGTCGCCATGGCCCGGGGCGGACAGGGGCTGGCCTACGCCTGCGACTTCGAGGTGGCCGACGACCTGGCCAGCGGGCGCCTGGAGTCTGTGCTGCAGCCTTTCATACCGCTGAGTTCGGGCCTGTACCTGTACTTTCCCAGCCGCACCCAGAGCCAGCCGAAACTGCGCGCCTTTATCGACATGGCCAACGCCTGGGTAGCCGAGCAAGGGCGGCGATTCTGAGGCGGATGCGCCGGCTCGATACCACTCCTCGCCCGGCTGCGCTTTGTCGATCTACGGCAGCCCCGGCCGCCCTCGGGCTGGCTACGCTTGCTCAAGCGTGGACCAGCCGCCGAGGAGAACCGTCATGTCGCACATTCACCGCATCACGCCCTGCCTGTGGTTCGACCATCAGGCCGAAGCCGCCGCCCAGTTCTATTGTTCGGTCTTCGAGCACTCGCGCATCACCGCCCTCACCCACTACGGCAAGGCCGGCTTCGAGTTCCACGGCCGCCCCGAAGGCTCGGTGATGACCGTGTCCTTCGAACTCGATGGGCAGACCTTCACCGGCCTCAACGGCGGTCCGGTATTCCAGTTCAACGAAGCGGTTTCCCTGCAGGTCAACTGCCAGAACCAGGGGGAAATCGATCATTTCTGGAGCGCCCTGTCCTACGGCGGCGATCCCCAGGCCCAGCAGTGTGGCTGGCTCAAGGACAAGTTCGGGCTGTCCTGGCAGATCGTGCCCTGCGCTTTGAACCACTGGATGACCGCCCCCGACACGGCCAAGTCGCAGCGGGTGATGCAGGCCCTGCTGCAGATGAAAAAACTCGATATCGCCGCGCTGGAGCGAGCCTTCGCCGGCTAGACCTAATACACTCGCAGACCGACGCTTGCCGATGGGATGCCTTTGATGAAGCCGAGCTTGAGCCCCAGCCTCGATACCGCCCCGCAGTTCTGGCGCGATGCGGCGCTGCCCTTTATCGAGGCCCGCTCGATCGCCGATGGGCGCAAGGTCTGTTACGCCCGGCATGCCCACGAGCATTTCTCCATCGGCGCCATCACCGCCGGGCACAGCACTTACCTGCACGAGCAGGCGCAATTTCGCATCGGCGCCGGCACCGTGGTGCTGATGAACCCCGGCGAAGTGCACGCCTGCAACCCCATCGACGACCAGCCCTGGTCGTATCTCATGCTCTATGTCGACACCCCCTGGCTGACCGATCTGCAGCACCAGCTGGGGTTCAGCCAGGACCTGGGCTTTCGCGCCTTTTCCACGCCCCACAGCGACGACCCCGAACTCTATGCCGGGCTCAATCGCCTGTATGAGGTGCTGGTGGACGAACAGGCCGAGGTCCTGCAAAAACACAGCGCCGCGGTGGCGTTTTTCAGCGACCTGCAACAGCGCCTGAACCCGGCAAGCCGGCCGCCGCGCGAGAGCAACCAGAAGCTGCAACGGGCGGCCGACTACATTCGCCAACACTGCACCCGTTCGCTGAAGCTGGAGGAAATCTGCCAGGCCGCCGAGCTGTCGCCGTCCTACCTGATCCGCGCCTTCAAGCAGCATTACGGCATGACGCCCCACGCCTTCGTGGTCAACCAGCGGGTGCAGTTCGCCCAGACCCGACTGCGTGACGGCGAGCCGATCGCCGAGGTGGCCCTGGAAGCCGGTTTCGCCGATCAGGCGCATTTCCAGCGCGCCTTCAAGCAGCACCTGGCGGCGACACCGGGGCAATATCGCGGATAAGGTATCGGCCGTTTGTAGGAGCGAGCGGGCGGCGATCCGACTTGCCCGCGATGGTCGCCAACGATGACGTGGAGCACCTGATACTCCGCGCGATCCTCAGGTTCATCGCGAGCAAGCTTCGCTCCTACAAAAGCACAGGCTTATTCGGTCTGTAGGAGCGAGCGGGCGGCGATCCGACTTGCCCGCGATAGCCATGACACTAAATGCCCGGCACGCCGCTCAGATGCTCAAGGCAACAACAGATACACCGCGCTCGCCACCAGCAGCGCCGCCATGCTGCGGTTGAACAGACGCATGCCCTTCGGGTTGCTCAGGTACTGGCGCAAAAAAGTCCCGGCGTAGGCCCAGCAGGCAATCGACAGGTAGCAGATCACGAAGTACACCAGCGCGAACTGCCACACCAGCAGCGCCTCGCCATTGGCCGCGAACGCCCCCATGCCGGCGACGCAGGCCAGCCAGGCCTTGGGGTTGAGCCATTGCATGATCGCGCCGTACAGGGCCGACGGCGCCTTGGCCTGGCCGTCGCTGCTCAGCCGGCCGTCGTCCAGCGCCAGCTTCCAGGCCATGAACAGCAGGAAGGCCACCCCGAATAGCTGGATGCCGCGGGTCAGGAACGGCCACAACCGCAACAGCTCGTGCAGGCCCAGGCCAATCAGCACCAGCAGCAGGACAAAACCCAGGGTCGCGCCACCGACATGTCGCAGGCTGGCGCGAAAGCCGAACTGCGCGCCGGAACTCAGGGCCACGATATTGACCGGGCCGGGGGTAATCGAAGAGGCTAGCGCAAAGGCCGCCATGGAAAACACTAGGCTCATCACACACCTTCAAAGGATCAATCGGAAAGTCCGGTGCCCAAGGTAAGTGCGCAGACCGCTCAGTGTATTGAAGAAAAATACCCCCTCGCTCACGGACGATTCCTATGCCCGATGCTCTCTCCTCCGCGACCACCCTCACCGCCCGCCTGCTGCTGCGCGCACCAACGGCCGCCGACCTGGACGTCACCCACCTGATCCACGGCGACCCACAAACCCAGCGCTACAACCCGGCCGGCCCGGACAGCCGCGAGAGCTGCCAGCACCGGCTGCAGGGCTGGATACAACACTGGCAGGACCAGGGTTTCGGCTATTGGGTGGTCTGCGACCGCGCCCAGCCCGAGCGGGTGCTGGGGTTCGGCGGCGTCATGCACAGCCGCTTCGGCGAGCGCACCGGGCTGAACCTGTACTTTCGCTTCGCCGTCGATGCCTGGGGCCAGGGTTATGCCAGCGAAATGGCCGACGCCGCGCTGCACCTGGCGTTCCGCGTGCTGGGCAAGGAACAGGTGATCGGCCTGGTGCGCCCCGACAACCAGCCATCGCGCCGCGCCCTGGAACGCCTGGGCCTGACCCTGGACGGCGAACTGGACGACTTCCCCGGCCTGGCCCCCAGCCTGCTGTACAGCCTCAGCGCCGAACGCTACTTCGCGGCCAAGGCCACATCGCCCACCGACACGGTGCGGAGCCTGTAACCATGAGCCAGATCGAACTGCACCCGGCCCAGCGCGACGAGCTGGAATGCATCGAAAACCTGATGCAGTTCTACCTGTACGAACTCAGCGAGTGGCTGCCGATCAAGCTCGGCTGCCATGGCCTGTTCCAGATCCAGCCGATGACCGAATACTGGCGCCAGCCCGGCACCCGCCCCTGGCTGCTGCGGGTCGACGGCGAGCTGGCCGGCTTTGCCATAGTCAACGACCAGGTGCACTTCGCCGAGGTGCAGTACAACCTCGCCTACTTCTTTGTGGTCCGGCGCTTTCGCGGTCGCGGCATCGGCCGGCAGGTGGTGATGCAACTGCTGGAGCTGCTGCCCGGGCACTGGCAGATCTTCCATATCGATGACAACCGGCCGGCGCGGGATTTCTGGGCCCGGGTCATACCCACGCTCACCGGCGACGCCTACAGCTGCCACCCGATAACGGCAGACGGCTACCCCTGCACCCTGTATAAATTCCACACCCCGACAGCGCCCGGGCAATGATCGAGGCGCGATCGTCGACAGCCTCGCCCGCCGCACAAGGACCGCCCCGGCATGGATTCAACGAGCCTTCTGGACACCGAGCACTGGCGCATCAGCTATCGCCGCGATGCCCGCCACCCGGGCAGCCTGATCGTCGCCTCCCGCGCCCAGGCCAGCGACCTTGTCGACCTTGCACCTCCGGCGCTGGCCGCCCTGGGCCAGGTCCTGGCCCTCAGCGAACGCCTGCTGCGCCTGGAGTACCAGCCGCACAAGGTAGTGTTCTACAAGCTGGGGTTCTCCAGCGGTTTCAGCGTGCACTTCCACGTGGTGGCAGTGACCCGGGAACTGCTGCAAGAGATAGTCGAACACCCGGATTATCCCGACGAACCCGACGGCAACGACGCCATCCTGTTCATCAGCCGCGAATACGCCGAACGGGCGCTGACACCCACGGAACAGCTCGAGCAGACACAGCAGGTCGAACGCCTGCGCCAGCGGCTGGCGAGCCTGGACTCGCTGGATCATGCGCAGCAAAACACTTTTATCCAGCACAAGACCGATGTTTAATGCCGCCACCAAATTGCTATCAGGGGGCATTTTTCTGTCTGCTTCGATGGCAACACTCATGCCTGGGCGACAATAGCGGTTCTATCGCCCGCACTCATTTCAAGGACATCGACAATGGGCTGGTTTGACCACGTTCTGGGAAGCGAACCTGCAAAGGATCTGGAAAAGGAAATCCACCTTGGCCCCCTCGACCTTAGCCTGAGCAGTACGGTCAGCTTCGACTCGATTCTCAAGCTGCTGCTCGACGGTAAAAGCAAGGCCACGATTCCGGACGGCGAGTTGGAAATCTATGCCGAGACCTTTATCGATCTAGGGGACACCCACTGGCTATCACGCTACTTCCTCGAACCCGGCAGCCATTGGTTGCAGATTCATACCCAGGGCCACAACGAAGACCTGCAGGTCAAATCCATCATCCTGTTCGATAGTATTGTCCTTACGGATATCGATAGTAGCGAACGGTTGGGCTGTACGGTCGCCCCATGGTCATTAATCGGTCGTCCCACCTATATCCATGAAGGCATCGAGTACAGCCGGGAATGGGGGGTCGATGCAGGGCAAACAGCCTTGCTACCTTTGATTGAACATTTAGTCCATAAAGACGACGAGGACGACGCAAGCCCTGAGAGCATCATGCACCGCTCGGTGCTTTACTCCCGCGAGACAGGTTTGACCAATCGCCGGGAATTCCTGCTGTTCGGGGTGGATGACGATGTTGACTTCACCTTTGCCCAAGGTATCTCGCTGTACTTGAGCGATCTGCACGTCAGTTACCCCGGATAGGGGAGAACTACGTGAACTCAACGAGAAACGGGGCACGACGCCCCGATCCTCTCAAGCCACTTCCAGAACCTGCGATACCTGCGATCCGTTGTTGAATCCAGCTCCAAAAAATATCACGCGTGAGTCATTGAGTCGTAACAAAATCCCCTGTAATGTTCTCACGCGTGATACGTGAACAGCGGAGTCACCCCATGAAAAAGACCCTCCCGGCCAGTCAGCCTGCTGACCTACCGGCTTCCTCTGAGAGTCGACAAGGAGAGCGCTCGAAAGCTTCCAGCAGTAAGGCCTCCAGCAACAAGGCCCCTAGCAGCAAGGCTTCCGCCAAGAAGCCGTCGAGCTTCTATATGAAGCAGATGCGCGCGGGCCTGAGTGCCGCTGGTTATGTGAAACACGAAACCTGGGTACTTCCGGAAAACCGGAGCGTGCTCAAGCACATTGAGAAGAAGCTGCGCCAACCCCTGATCGGCGGCGCACCGGTATTGGAGAATGACATGATCGCAGGTGAGAACTGGACCATCGACCGCCTCTTCAGCGCCTTGCAGGCCCTGGACGAAGTGACCTCGAACGAAATCGGCCTGAGCCTGATTCAAGGCGCCGAGCCAAGCATCAAGCTGGAAATGCACGACTTCGGCGGCCTGCCGATCTACATCGCGGTGGTCGGCGAGCAGATCATCGTCGACACCGTGCTGGTGGACCTGGAGTCGATCAACGACGTCGCCCGCTTCAATGACGCGGTGCTGCGCAGCCGGGAGATGTTCCCCCTGTCCTCGATCGGCATCGAGTCCATGCCCAACGGCCAGACCGTCTACAACATGTTCGGCGCCCTGAGCGCCAGCTCGAACCTGACCAACGTGGTGACCGAGGTCAAGACCCTGGTGGACAACGTTCAACGCGCCACCGAAGCCTTCGAAAGCTTCTTCAACTGATTGCCGAGAATCCGGAGTACGCCTACATGACTCAGTCCATCTGGAACAAACTGTTCACCGCCCTGCGCGGCGGCGCCAACGAAGTCGGCGAAGCCATCGCCGACCAGCAGGCCCTGCGCATCCTCGACCAGGAAATCCGCGACGCCGACAACGCCCTGTCCAACGCCAAGCGCGAACTGGTCACCATCATGGCCAAGCACAAGCTGTCCTCGGAGCGAGTGAGCGAATTCACCGCCAAGATCGCCGACCTGGAATCCAAGGCCCTCGCCTCGCTGCAGGCCAACCGCGAAGACCTGGCCCTGGAAGTCGCCGAAGCCATCTCGACCCTGACCACCGGCCTGGAAGCGGAGCAGAAGCAAGCCAGCGAATTCGGCGCCTACGCCGAGAATATGCGCAAGGACATCGGCAAGGCCGAAGCGCGCATCCGCAGCCTGCGCCAGCAAGTGGACATGGCCAAGGCCCGGGAAAGCGTGCAGAAGGCCCAGGTCAGCGCCTCGATCGCCAGCGGCGGTGCCAACGGCAAGCTGGAAACCGCGGTCAACACCCTGAACCGCCTGCAGGCCCGCCAGGATCAGCGCGCGGCGGAAATGGAAGCCCAGGAGCAACTGGCCGATGCGAGCAACGGCAACGACCTGGAACGCCGCCTGCGCGAAGCCAACATCGTGCCGGACCAGGGCAGCGCCAACGCCATCCTCGAGCGACTGAAGAAACAGAAGTCGGCCGAGTAAGGCTCCTGGAGCAGTAAAAAAGGCACGCGGTGCAATGCCACGGAAACTGTAGGAGCGAGCTTGCTCGCGATGGACTGGAGAGTGCCGCGCTCATCCAGTCAGTACGCGGTATCGTTAACGATCATCGCGAGCAAGCTGCGCTCCTACAATGGATCACCTGCGCTTAAGCACCCTGCGCCCTTTTTCTGGCCTATGGGAGGGCCTCGATGGCAGTTGCAAACGGTTTCAAGACCCTGGCGGGCCTGGCCCTGGTGATGATCGCCGTACAGGTGCTCAACAGCCTGAGCGGCTACAGCCTGAATATCTTCGGCCTGATCCCGCGTACCCTGCAGGGTTTGCCGGGGATACTCACCTCGCCCTTTCTCCACGGTTCCTTTACCCACCTGACCGCCAACCTGGTGCCCTTCCTGATCCTCGGCGCCATGGTGATCGCCGAAGGCCAGCGACGCTTCGTGGCGGTCAGCCTGATCATCGTCCTGCTCGGCGGCGCGCTGGTCTGGCTGTTCGGCTTCCGCGGCATCCATGTCGGCGCCAGCGCCTGGGTCTTCGGTTTGTGGGCCTACATCCTCACCCGTGCCTGGTTGCTGCGCAGCTGGAGCAGCCTGCTGGCCGCCGCGGTGACGATGTTCCTGTATTCCGGCCTGGTCCTGGGGTTCCTGCCACGGGCCGGGGTTTCCTTCGAAGGGCATATCTTTGGCGCCTTCGCCGGGTTCATCGCAGCAAAAATGCTTTTATCCGGCGCCAAGCCGATGTCTAATGCCGCGCGGCAATGAGCCGTGCCTTGCCCGGGCACGGCGCGCTGCATCACGGATAGATCAGCTCAACAGGAAATCAGGGATTCGATGTCGATTTTCATCTTGCTTCGGGTATACGCGGCCACCTTCTTCCAGCGCTTCGGCTGGATGGGCCTGGCCATCGCGCTCGGCGTGCATGCCGCGACCTCCTATCTCGGCCTGGTGGCCCTGGGCGAGCAGCACCTCACCGCGCCCGCGACCTTCATCTATTTCTATTTCACTACCACCCTGACCGTGGGTTATGGCGACCTGTCGCCGCAATCCGCCGCTGGCCGGGTCTTCGTGGCGGTGTGGGTGATGCTCGGCGGCATCGCGCTGCTGACCGCGGCCATCGGCAAGACCACCAGCAGCGTTATGGACCTATGGAGAAAAGGCATGAAAGGCAAAGGCGACTTCACCGGCCAGACCGGGCATACCGTACTGGTCGGCTGGGAAGGCGCGTCCAGTGAGCGGGTGATCGAATTGCTGCTGCAGGACGAAACCTCCAACGACAACCTGATCGTCATCTGCGACGCGACCCTCGACGAGAATCCGATGCAGGGCAAGGCCGCCTTCGTCAGGGGCGAAAGCCTGTCGTCCGCGGCCCTGCTGTTGCGCGCCGGAGTGCCCGGCGCCGAACGGGTGCTGGTGCGCACCAGCTCCGACGACCTGACCCTGGCCAGCGTACTCGCGATCAACCAGCTGCGCCCCGCCGGCCATGTGGTCGCCCACTTCAACGACAGTGAAATCGCCACCCTGGCCGCCTCCTACGCACCGAAGCTGGAATGCACCTCGAGCATGGCCATCGAGATGCTGGTGCGCTCCTCCCAGGACCCCGGCTCCTCGGTGGTGATCAACGAACTGCTGTGCGTCGGCCAGGGCGCCACCCAATACGTCATGCGCCTGCCCGAGACTTACGAGGGCCGTTTCGCCGAGCTCTACGTACACCTCAAGGAACGCTACAACGCCACCCTGATCGGCTACCGCGCCCGCGGCGCGCAACACCCGCAGATCAACCCGCACAGCGATACGCGGATCCAGGGCGGCGAACTCTTCTACATCGCTTCCACCCGCCTCAAGGACATCGACAATGGGATGGTTTAAACGCTTTCTGGGGCTCCAGGCCCCGGCCACCACAAGCTCGAGTTTCGCCACCGGCCCACTGGGCCTGAGCATGGGCGCGGGCATCCGCTTCGATGCCAGCCTCAAGCTGCTGCTCGCCGACAACAGCCGCGTGGCGATTCCCGGCGACCAGGCGGTCTACAGCGAAGGCCTGGTGGACCTGGGCCAGTCCGAATGGCTGTCGCGCTACTACCTGGACGACGAGGACTACTGGCTGCAGGTGCACACCAGCGGCGGCATCGACGGCCAGGTCAAATCGATCATCCTGTTCAACTACCTGAGCAACCAGGCGGTCAACAACGAAGCCGAGCTGCGCCGCCTGGCCGGCCCGAACAGCCTGATCGGCCAGCCCACCTACAGCCTCGACGGCGTCGAGTACCAGCGCGAATGGGGCACCGAAGCCGGGCAGACCGAGCTGGTGCCGCTGCGCGAGCAGGTGTCCAAGCCGGACGAGACCTTCGCCTTCGAAAGCCATTCGATGCTCTATGCCCGTGACACCGGCCTGACCAATCGCCGCGAGTTCCTGCTGTTTTCCGTGGAGCAATACGCCGACGGTACCGTCAGCCTGGTGACCTCCCTCGGTATTTCCCTGTACATGACCGACCTGCAAACCCTCTGACAAGGACCAGAACCCATGCTTGAAGCCCTTTCCATTTCCCTGAACAAATTCGCCGTGGTCGGTTTCCTGACCTACATCCTCGGCGCGGCCGTGCTGTTCGCCCTGTTCCAGTTCGTCTACACCCGCCTGACGCCGCACAAGGAGTTCCAGCTGATCCGCGAGGGCAACGTCTCCGCCGCCATCGCCCTGGGCGGCGCCATCATCGGTTTCGCCATCCCGGCCAGCAACGTCATCGCCTACTCCATCAGCCTGCTGGACTTCGCCGTCTGGGCGCTGATCGCCGCCGTGGTGCAACTGCTGGCGTTCCTGATGACCAGCCTGGTGCTCAAGGGCACTTCGCAGCGCATCCGTAACGGCGAAATCGCCGCCGGCATCTACGTCGCCGCCGTGGCCATCAGCGTCGGCCTGCTCAACGCCGCCTGCATGACCCCTTCGCAGAACTGATCGACCGCACGGAGCCCTCGATGAAACGAAGCCAATACGTTCAGCTCTCCCTGGCCGCCTCGGTGGCCCTGGCGATCTCGGGCTGCAACTCGGAGCCGGAGACCCTCGCGGTCCAGCAGAAATTCAACTTCCAGTCGGTGCAGGAATGCGTGGACGGCAAGATCGCCGTGGACGTCTGCTCCGATGCCTATATCAAGGCCATGGCGGAGCACCGCGCCCAGGCGCCGGTCTACGACAACCAGGCCGATTGCGATGCCGACTTCGTCGAAAACTGGTGCCAGATGGATTCCAGCGGCAAGTTCGTGCCAAAGCTGGGCGGCTTTGAAATCAACGCCCAGGGCGCCTTCACCCGCGAGCAGCTGGCGGCAGCCGGAGTCAGCCCCGAGGCCGGCCGCAGCTCGTCGTTCAGCAGCAATGACAGCGGCCTGCTCACCGGCCTGCTGATCGGCAACCTGCTCAGCGGCGGCAACCGCAACTATTACTCCGAGCCGGTCTACCGCTACCGCGACGACCGCGGCAGCTACACCAACTCGACGCTCAACCAGCGCATCGCCAGCGGCTCGACCTTCTCCAAGTCACGCCAGGCGCAGTCGGGCAGCGGCTTCCGGACCACCACCCGGCCGATGTCCGTGTCCTCCTCCACCTCTCGTGGTGGCTTCGGCAGCCAGGCCAGCGCCCGCAGCGGCTGGGGCGGCTCCAGCTCCTCAAGCTGGAGCTCGGGACGCTCGAGCAGCTAAGGAAGCGCGCCATGAAGAAGATCCTCTGCAACGAACGCCCGGACTGGCGACAGACCGCGGAAAAACTCGGCTTCCTGTTCCACACCATCGACGGCGAAGCCTACTGGGACGAAAGCGCTTACTACCAGTTCAGCCTCAAGCAGATCGAGGACGACCTGGAAGACCCGACCACCGAGATCCATGAGATGTGCATGGACCTGGTGGACCGGGTGGTGCGCAGCGAGGCCCTGCTGGATCGCCTGAGCATTCCGCCGGCCTTCTACGACATGATCCGCACTTCATGGCTCGAGGGTCACCCGCACCTCTACGGCCGCCTGGATTTTTCCTATAACGGCCAGGGCCCGGCCAAGCTGCTGGAGCTGAACTACGACACGCCCACCAGCCTCTATGAAACCGCGGCGTTCCAATGGGGCTGGCTGGAGCAGAACATCGAGCGCGGCCTGCTGCCGCGGCATGCCGACCAGTTCAACAGCATCGACACCCGGCTGCACCAGGCCTTCGCCCAGTTGGGGATCGAGCGTCCGTTCTATTTCGCCTCGATGAAGGACTCGGTGGAAGACCGCGCCACCACCGACTACCTGCGCCTGATCGCGGAAAAGGCCGGCATCGAGTCGCGGCATATCGACGTGGAAGACATCGGCCTCACCGCCGAAGGCCGCTTCGTCGACCTGCAGGACCGCTGGATCCCGCACCTGTTCAAGCTGCATGCCTGGGAGTTCATCTTCCACGAGCCCTTCGGCGCGGCGATCGCCGCCAGCGACACGCAGTTTTTCGAACCGGCGTGGAAATCCATCCTCTCCAACAAGGGCATCCTGCCGCTGCTCTGGGAGGCCCACCCGGGCCACCCGAACCTGCTGGAAACCCACCTGGACCTGCACCCGCAGCGCGATGTGCCCAAGGGCTGGGTGCGCAAGCCGTTCTTTTCCCGCGAAGGCGCCAACATCGAGTTGCGCACCCCGCAGGACGAGGTGGTCAAGGAAGACGGCCCCTACACCGACGCGCCCTACATCCTGCAGTCCTTCGCTCCGCTGCCGCGCTTTGGCGACAGCTACACCCTGATCGGCTCCTGGGTCATCGGCGACCAGGCCGCCGGCATCGGCGTGCGCGAAGACGACAGCCTGATCACCAAGGACTCCAGCCGCTTCCTGCCGCACCTGATCCTCGACTGAACAGTCGCCGGGGCGCGCAATGCGCCTCGGCCTGTTTCTCCAGGCGTACAAACTGTCGCAGCACAATAACTATCGTGCACATTGTTTCAATGATTGTTATTCAAGGCCGTCCTATATAACTTGCCCCTTCATTTATCCGAGCTCCGATACAGACCTTACTTAAAGCTGAACGAATATATGATTCGTGGCAATTTAATCTTGACTTGACAGGTCGGCCTGAGTAAATTGCGCGGGCCGGCCAAACCGGCCTTTTTTCAACTCACTAAAGAAGCCAATGGACACAGTATCTAGACGCTGTCTGGTCGATGCGCTTGCGCAGGGCTGGGCACTTAACCCAGAAAATGACGGGACTCGACTTTTCGGTCGGGTGAGCTGCGCTAGAGCTTGACGCTCCTTCGTAACTTGCCTTCACCGGAGCCAGTCCGGTCGCGAGGCAACTGTTATGAACTTCAAATCCACTGTAATGCCCGGCGTACGCGCCTTCGCATCGACCATGCGGGTCAAGCCCTGCGCTGAGCGCGCTGGCGTTTCCCGGGTCGCCACCCTGTATTCCACCCCCTCCTCGCAAACCCGGCCGCGGGCCAACTGGCGCGTCTGCCCGGTCACCTGCCGGCTCCAGCAACGCTGGAGCTTCGACGATAGCCAGGACCCACAGAGTCGGAGCCTGGCCGGCCTCCTGATGCAGGCCGGCCTGCTGCTGAGCCTGTCCCGGGACTCGCACTTCTAGTTCAATCGAAGGCACTTTCAAGTCCTTCCAGAACGTTTTCCTGAATAAGGAATTCGGCAACTTCCTATTGCCTGCTTAAAACTAAAAGTTGGTGGTAATTGTTATGGACGAAGCCAGTAGTAGGTTCGTCGTCTATTCATGCTCATTGAATAGGCGGCGAACGTTAAAACCAATAAAACGCAACTACCTGAATCGATCGCTTACTTGCGGCTCGACATACGTTCGCTCGTCTTTGAATAGGTGAGTGGTCTGTGTGTCGTGCCGCAAGCCTGCGGCAGGAGCACACGTAATGACTACGGTAAAAACCCGCACCTCCTCCTCGCAAAACCCCACCCGCGACGACACCCGGCTGTCGATGCGTGCCGCCCGCGAAGCGCAGAACAGCCTTGGCGTGACCCTGGACAACGTCAAGTCGAACGCCAACGGCCTGACCGAACTCGACGCCGAAGGCCGCCTGCAGCGCGACGGCTTCAACGAGGTGGCCCACGACCGGCCGCCCCATGCCCTGGTGCAATTGCTGCAAGCCTTCAACAACCCGTTCATCTATGTGCTGATGACCCTGACCGGCATCAGCTTCTTCACCGACTTCTGGCTGCCCCTGCAGGCCGGCGAGGAAACCGACCTGACCGGGGTGATCATCGTCCTGGTCATGGTCCTGGCCAGCGGCCTGATGCGTTTCTGGCAGGAGTACCGCTCGGCCAAGGCCGCCGAGGCGCTCAAGGCCATGGTGCGGACCACCGCCACCGTGCTGCGCCGCGAGCAGATGGGCATGAAGGCCGCGCTGCGCGAAGTGCCGATGCGCGACCTGGTGGTCGGCGACATCGTGCAGCTGTCCGCCGGCGACATGATCCCCGCCGATATCCGCCTGATCGAATCCCGCGACCTGTTCATCAGCCAGGCGGTGCTGACCGGCGAGGCGCTGCCGGTGGAGAAGTACGACACCCTGGGCGCGGTGCAGGAGAAATCCGCCCACCGCACAGCTGCTGCCGACCAGCAGGACCTGCTCGACCTACCGAACATCTGCTTCATGGGCACCAACGTGGTCAGCGGCACCGCCACCGCGGTGGTGGTGGCCACCGGGTCGCGCACCTACTTCGGTTCCCTGGCGCGCTCCATCGTCGGCTCGCGGACCCAGACCGCCTTCGACCGCGGGGTGAACAGCGTCAGCTGGCTGCTGATCCGCTTCATGCTGGTGATGGTGCCGGTGGTGCTGCTGATCAACGGCTTCACCAAGGGTGACTGGGCCGAGGCCTTCATGTTCGCCCTGGCGGTGGCCGTCGGCCTGACCCCGGAAATGCTGCCGATGATCGTCAGCGCCAACCTGGCCAAGGGCGCCGCGGCCATGGCCAAGCGCAAGGTGGTGGTCAAGCGCCTCAATGCGATCCAGAACTTCGGCGCCATGGACGTGCTGTGCACCGACAAGACCGGCACCCTGACCCAGGATCGGATCATCCTCGAGCACCACGTCGACATCAGTGGCAGCCGCTGCGACCAGGTGCTGCAACTGGCCTGGCTGAACAGCTACCACCAGAGCGGCATGAAGAACCTGATGGACCGCGCGGTGGTGAGCTACGCCGAAAACAACCCGAAGTTCAGCGCGCCCGATGCCTGGAGCAAGGTCGATGAACTGCCGTTCGACTTCGTCCGCCGGCGCCTCTCGGTGATCCTCGCCGACGACAGCGGCCATCACCTGCTGGTGTGCAAGGGCGCGGTCGAGGAAATGCTCGACACCGCCACCCGGGTACGCCAGGACGGCGTCACCCTGAACCTCGACGCCGGGCGCCGGGCGGCGCTGCTGGAGCTGGCCGAGGAATACAACCGTGACGGCTTCCGCGTGCTGCTGGTCGGCACCCGCGACCTGGCGCCGGGGCAAACCCGCCAGCAGTACAGCGCCAGCGACGAACGCGAGCTGATCATCGAAGGCTTCCTGACCTTCCTCGATCCGCCCAAGGAAACCGCCGGCCCGGCCATCGCCGCCCTGCGCGAGAACGGTGTGACGGTGAAGGTGCTGACCGGCGACAACCCGATCGTCACCGCGAAGATCTGCCGCGAGGTCGGCCTGGAAGTCGGCGAGCCGCTGCTCGGGCGCGATATCGAGCGCATGGACGACGCGCTGCTCGCGCGCCTGGTGGAAGAACGCACGGTGTTCGCCAAGCTCACCCCGCTGCAGAAATCCCGGGTGCTCAAGGCCCTGCAGGCCAACGGCCACACCGTGGGCTTCCTTGGCGACGGGATCAACGACGCCCCGGCGCTGCGCGACGCCGACGTCGGTATCTCGGTGGACAGCGGCACCGACATCGCCAAGGAATCGGCGGACATCATCCTCCTGGAAAAGAGCCTGATGGTCCTGGAAGAAGGCGTGATCAAGGGCCGCGAGACCTTCGGCAACATCATGAAGTACCTGAACATGACCGCCAGCTCCAACTTCGGCAACGTGTTCTCGGTGCTGGTGGCCAGTGCGTTCATCCCGTTCCTGCCAATGCTGGCGATCCACCTGCTGCTGCAGAACCTGATGTACGACATCTCCCAGCTGTCGCTGCCGTGGGACAAGATGGACAAGGAGTTCCTGCGCAAGCCGCGCAAGTGGGACGCCAAGAACATCGGGCGCTTCATGCTGTGGATCGGGCCGACCTCGTCGATCTTCGACATCACCACCTACGCCCTGATGTGGTTCGTGTTCGCCGCCAACAGCGTGGAAATGGCCGCCCTGTTCCAGTCCGGCTGGTTCATCGAAGGCCTGCTCTCGCAAACCCTGGTGGTGCACATGCTGCGGACCCAGAAGATCCCGTTCATCCAGAGCACCGCGGCGCTGCCGGTGATGCTGATGACCGGCCTGGTGATGGCCCTGGGTATCTACGTGCCGTTCTCGCCGCTGGGTGAAATGGTCGGCCTGGTACCGCTGCCGTGGGAATACTTCCCTTGGCTGGTCGGCACCCTGCTGTGCTACTGCGTCGTCGCCCAGACCATGAAGACCCTCTACATCCGTCGCTTCAAGCAATGGTTCTGAGGAACTGAGCCGGGACCGCGTCATCGGTTGGAGCTGGCTTGCCAGCGCTCAGCGATGACGCGGTACTTCTGATGACCGGCGGCGCCTTCATCGCGGGCAAGTCGGATCGCCGCCCGCTCGCTCCTACGGGGGTTGGCGTCGCATGCGACCCGGAGAACAACCATGAAACCAATCACCGAGCTGCTGGCCCGCAGCGAGCGCACCTTGCGCGCCCTGCTGGTGAGCACCCTGGAAGGCATCGCCGCCCTGATCACCCTGGTCGGCATCCGCCTGTATGCCAGAAGCCTGTTGAGCCGCGCTGCCATTCGCCTGCTGCTGGGCCTTGCCAGCGCCATTCATCGCCGCTGCATCCGCCTGCTGCGATCCGCCAAGCCATGAAACACACAAGGGAGAGTCCTCATGTCGGGAACTACTCTGCTGATCAACCTCGCCGGCTCCATCGCCCTGCTGCTATGGGGCACCCAGATGATTTCCTCGGCGCTGCTGCGCGGCTTCGGCACCCAGTTGCGCCAGTGGCTGGGGCAGCACCTGAACAACCGCTGGATGGCCCTGCTGTCCGGCATCGCCATCACCGGGGTCCTGCAAAGCAGCACCGCGGTGAGCCTGATGGCCAGCTCCTTTACCGCCACCGGCACCCTGGGCCTGGCCCCCGCGCTGGCGGTGATGCTCGGGGCCAACATCGGCTCGACCCTGGTGGTGCAACTGCTCAGCGTCGATATCTCGATCCTCACGCCGCTGGTGCTGCTGGCGGGCTTTATCGTGTTCCGCCTGCGCGACGACTCGCGCTTTGAAAGCCTCGGCTGCGCGCTGATCGGCCTGGGGCTGATGCTGCTGGCCCTGCGCATGCTCGGCAGCACCCTGGGCGAAGTGGAAGGCACGCCGGTGTTCGCCGCGCTGATGCGTGGCCTCGACGGCGACCTGCTGATCGCCCTGCTGGCGGCGGCGCTGCTGACCTGGCTGTGCCATTCCAGCGTCGCCGTGGTGCTGCTGGTGGCGTCCCTGGCCGCCACCGGGCTGCTGTCCTCGGTGACCGCCATGGCCCTGGTGCTGGGAATCAATATCGGCGGCGCCCTGCCGTCGCTGCTCAACGCCGACTCCAGCGTCGCCCGGCGCCTGCCCCTGGGCAATCTGCTGGTGCGCCTGTGCGGTGCCGTCGCGCTGCTGCCGTGCCTGCCCTGGATCGCCCAGAGCGCGCCGGTCGCCGCCCTGGATGCCAGCCTGCAGGTGGTCTACCTGCACAGCCTGTTCAACCTGGTGCTGGCCCTGCTGTTCATTGGCCTGACCGGCCCCATGGCAACCTTGCTCAACCGTCTGCTGCCGGAGCCGCCGCGCGACGTCGACCCGGGCATGCCCCACTACCTGGACGAAGCCGGCCTGGCGGTGGCCAATATCGGCCTGTCCAACGCCGCCCGCGAGGCCCTGCGCCTGGCCGACATGCTGTCGCTGATGCTCGACCGGGTGCTGCGCCTGTTCCAGGCCTCGACCCCGGCCGGCGCCGATGAAGTGCGGCGCATCGACCAGTCGCTGGACCTGCTCAGCGCGGCGATCCGCGCCTACCTGGCGGATATCGGCCAGGACGGCATCAGCGACCAGGACGCCGACCGCGCCCAGGAGATCCTGCTGTTCGTGATCAACCTGGAACACGCCGGCGACATCCTCTCCAGCAGCCTGACCCAACTGGCGGCGCGCCGGCTGCGGCGTGGCGAGCAGTTCTCGGTGTTCGAGCTGGACTGCATCGAGCCTCTGCACCAGGCCGTGGTGGACAGCCTGAGCCTGGCGATCACGGTGTTCCTGCGCGAAGACCTGGCCAACGCCCACCAATTGGTGAACCGCAAGGAACTGGTCAGGAGGCTGGAAGCCGACGCCAGCCGCGAACACTTTCGCAGCCTGCGCGAAGACCGCACGGCCTGGGCCGAGTCCGGCGACATTTTCCAGCGGGTGCTGCGCGACTACCGGCGCGTGCACCACCACATCGCGGCCCTGGCCTATCCGGCGCTGGAACGGGCCGGCGAGCGCGACCTGGATAACGCCGAACTGGGCGACGTGCTGCTGGACAACCCGTTGAGCATCAACCCGACGGCGCAGGAGCGCGCACGATGCGCGTCCTGATCTGCGCGGGGCGCCATTACGCCGACGTCCAGCTGTGCCGGCGGGTGCTCGACGCCTTTCAGCGCCTGCATGAAGTGCAGGTGCTGATCCACGGCGGCAGCCAGTTCCTCGGCGCGGAGATAGAAGACTGGGGCCGGGAAATCGGCGCCGACATCGTGCGTTACCCGGCCAACTGGCAGCTGCACGGCAAGCTCGCCGAACGCCTGCGCAACGCCTTCATGCTGCGCGACAGCCGGCCCGACCTGGTCATCGCCCTGCCCGGCGGCGACGACACCGAAGAGCTGGTGGCCCTGGCCAGGGCCGCCGGCATCCAGACCCTGTCAGTGAGCGACTGGCAATGACCCTTTTCCCCACTCGACCACGGAGCGGCCCGCACAGCGCGACCGCTTCCCATGCCTTAGCGAGAACCGCCATGTCCAAATACACCCCTTCCCGCCACAACCGCTTCGCCAGCCTGACCCGCGACCTGCCCCCGGCGAAACGGCGCATGCTGCGGCGTAACCTGATGTTCGTCACCATCACCCTGAGCCTGATCGGCCTGCTGACCCTGGTCGCCAAGGCCAACGCCGCGGGCGGCGCCTATGTGGTGGACGACGGCGCGATCAACGCCCCGGGGGAATGCAACCTGGATATCTGGTACCAGAGCCTGCGCCACCAGGGTTCCAACCATGGCGCGGTGTTTTCCCCGGCCTGCACCTTCGCCGGTCTGCCCTGGTTGCAGGTGGGCGCCGCCATCGAGCGCAGCCGCGAGGACGGCCACGGCGAAACCCAACTGAGCCCGCAGCTCAAGGCGCAACTGTGGAACCGCGAAGACCTGGGCCTGCAACTGGCGCTGGCGACGTCCGCGCATTTCGCCCTCAACCGCGGCCATGGGTTCGACGGTGGCGACATCAGCCTGCCCCTGACCTACCAGCCCCTGGAAAGCCTGCGCCTGAACTTCAACGCCGGCTGGGCCCACGCCTATGACGATGGCCAGCAGAACCATCACTGGACCTGGGGCAGTGGCTTCGAATACGACCTGGGCGAACGCCTGACCCTGGTCGCCGAACGTTACGGCCAGCGCGGCGGCGAACAGGCCTGGCAAGCCGGGCCACGGCTGCATCTGGGAGCGAACCTGGACCTCGACCTGGTGCTGGGCGGCCAGTTGAACGAAGGCCGCGACCGCTGGCTGACCAGTGGCGCGACCTTGAGGTTCTAGAGGCTTCTGTAGAAACGGCCGGTCGACGCTTGATGGCCGGCGATTGGAGCGGCACGGTGTGCCTGACACACTGCCTCGCGCACAAGCTGCTCGAAGACATCTTCTGTAGGAGCGAAGCTTGCTCGCGAGGCGGTGTGTCAGACATTCCGCAGCGTGTCTATCGCCAGCAAGCTTGGCTCCTACAGAAGCAGGACGCCGCTCTGTCAGGTCAATGCAGCTTCAACGGATATCGCTGCGCCGATACAGGCTCAGGCCCACCGCCAGGACCGCGAGCATGCCGGCGCAGCTACGGTTGATCCACAGCATCACCCGCGCGGAGAAGGTGCGCATGGCATAGCGCCCGCCAAAGGCGTAGGTCGCCATCATCACGCAATTGATCGCCGTGCTGACCAGCGCCAGGATCAGGTACTGCTGCGCCACCGGCTCGTCGGGGCGCACGAACTGCGGCAGGAAGGCCGAAAAAAACAGCAGCCCCTTGGGGTTCGACAACCCCACCAGCAACGACCGCACAAACGCCCCGCGCCCGCTGCTGGCACTGCCGCCTGTCTGCGTGGCCAGAGCCTGGGTCGGTGCCTTCCACAGCACCCACGCCAGGTACAGCAGGTACGCGGCACCGCCCCATTTGACCAGGGAGAACAACTGCTCGGAGGCTTGCAGTAACGCACCCAGGCCGCAGCCCACCGCACCGATCAGCAGCAGGTCGGACAGCATCGCGCCAGCCATGCCGCAACCGGCGATGCGCATACCATGGGTGGCACCGTTATTGAGAGCCAGCAGCATCGACGGCCCCGGGGTCATCATCACCGCGCTGACGGTGACGACGTACAGAAACAATGTGGTGGCGTCCATCCGAACCCTCCGTAAAACCACAGACACGACAGGTCGGCCAGCATACACCAGGCGCGTTCAGCCCGGCAGCGACGCGCCCCAGTCCGCTACCTGGCGGGCGCTGATGCTGACGCCGCCGCACACCACGATCACCACGTCCCGCGCTGCGGCGATGGCCGGGTGATCGAGGTAGGCCACCGCCAGCGAGACGCCGCAGGCTGGCTCCACCAATTGCCGCAGGTCGTCGGCATAACGCACCACGCCGAGGATCGCCTCGGCATCCGACAACACCAGCGACTGGTAGGTAAACCGCTGGATCTGCTGCAACGGCCAGGCCGCTACCCGGGCCGCCCCCAGGGAACTGGCGACAGTCTCGATCTTCGCCAGCTTGACCGGGTAGCCGGCCGCCAACCCCGCCGCGAAGGAGGCGCTGCCCTCGGTTTCGCAGGCAACGATCAGGCAGTCGTGACGATGGTGGCGCAACAAGCCGGTGAGGATGCCGGCCAACAAGCCGCCACCGCCCACCGACACGACAATCGCATCGACCTGCGGACAGTCTTCGAGGATTTCATCGACCATGCTGCTGTGCCCTTGCCACAGCACCGGGTGGTCGAAGGCCGGCACGTATTCGCTGTCGGCGTCGCTGCTCAGTTGCAGCGCGCGCTCGTTGGCCTGGTCCCAGACCTTGCCGTGCACCAGCACCTCGGCGCCGGTCCGGGCGATGCGCTCGCGGGTGGTTTGCGGGGTGGTCTGCGGGACCACGATGCAGGCTTGCAGGCCGAGGCTGGCCGCCGCCATCGCCGTGGCCAGCCCGGCATTGCCACCGGAGGGACAGACCACGCAGCGCTTGCCCTGCTGCGCGGCCTGGGCACAGAGCAGGCCCAGGCCGCGCATCTTGAACGAGCCGCTAGGTTGCAGGTTTTCCAGCTTGAGCCAGATGCGCCGGGTGGCCGTGGACAACCCGGGATGCAGGATCAGGGGGGTGCGGATATGCAGCATCATGGGCTCCTTGGAAGAAGACGGGTGTCTTGCAACCATAGATGCTCAGGCCGGCCTATGCCGCCTCCCCCGGCCGCTCGCCGGTCAGCGAATCGGCGGTACGCGAATGTCGCCGCTGCGGCACTGGGTGCGCACGCCCTTGCCACAGGCACCGAAGCCCAGGTTCTTGTCCAGGCAGACCCGCACTTCGGAGAGTTCCGGGCCGCTGCACAACACCGCTACGCCCTTGTCCGGAATCCCCGGGTTGGCCTGGCGAAACAACTGCTCGATCTCCCGGGCCTCGAAGTAATGCACGGTGGTCGAAGGTTCCAGCACCTCAGGAATCTTCACCTTGCCCAGGGCCTGGTCGGAGCTCTCCAGGTAACCCATGGCGCCCAGGCCGCTGCAGGTGCCGTGCTTGCTCCATTCATGCTCCATGAGCTTGGCCGTCGGGAACATAGTCAGGCCCTTGGCCCGCTCTTCGGCAGTCAGCTGGGTCAAGGGCGGGCAGGATTCCGGCCAGCCACCCTTGGCGTATTGCGGCCACAGGCCATGCAGGACAAAACCGTAGCCCTTGCCGGAGCACTGCTCGTTTTCCGGATGGGTCAGGCAAAAGGTCGGCGACCAGGACAGCGACAGCAGGTAGTAGTCGAACACCCCGGCGACCGAGTCGCGCTGCTGCCGCGCCTCCCGTGCCTGGCTGACACCGACGGTGCAGATCATCAGCGCGGCCAGTGCCGCGGTTGCAAAAAGTTTTCTCATTGACCCTCTCCTTGGGATGGGCGGTTGGTGGACAGCCCGGTAGTGATCTGACCGGAATCGGCCAGACACCTTTCTTGGCACGGGGCTGTTGCAGGAAGATGACAGGCCGCCTCCCCCGCGGGAGAAGCTGGCCGATGCTAACGAAGCGTTGTAGCAGACAGATCGGGTTGTCGCCATTACCGACAGATGGCCAACCAAACATGGGATGCAGCTTCCGTAGGAGCGAAGCTTGCTCGCGAGGCGTCGTGTCAGGCACACCGTATCGCTCCAATCGCCGGCAATCGAGCGTCGACCGGCCGCTCCTACAGAAGCAGCTGCGGGCGAACGATAAATAACGACCATCGGCAGCAAGTGCGCAAGATCGTTCAAGCCATTCCCGTCGCGGGCTGGCACAGTCGGTTTCCGTTCCTTGGTTGCAGGCTGTCATGTCCAGCGTTCTTCTTCCCCGTACCGCGTTCCTGCGCGGCGCCGTTGCCATCATGCCGCTGTCCCTGGCCACCGCGCCCTGGGGCCTGCTGGCGGGTTCCATGGCCATCGAGGCCAATCTTACGCCCCTGCAAGGCCAGGGCTTGTCGAGCATCGTCTTCGCCGGCGCCGCGCAGCTGGTGGCGATCGGCATGCTCAAGGGCGGCGCGGGGATCTTCTCGATCCTGCTCACCACCCTGCTGCTGACCTCCCAGCACCTGCTGTACGGCATGAGCCTGCGCTCGGTGATTTCGCCGCTGCCGGGGCGCTGGCGGGTCGGCCTGGGCTTCCTGCTCACCGATGAGCTGTTCGCCCTCACCAGCCAGCACGACAAACAGCAGTTCGACCGCTGGTACGCCCTCGGCGTGGGCCTGACGTTCTACATCGCCTGGAACCTGTTCACCCTGGCGGGCATCGTCCTCGGCCGCGCCATCCCCGGGCTCGAGCACCTGGGGCTGGACTTCTCCATCGCCGCGACCTTTATCGCCCTGATCACGCCGCTGGTGCGCAACGTACCGACTGTGGTCTGCGTGGCGGTGTCACTGTTCTGCTCGGTGCTGCTGAGCTACTGGCAATGGGGCTCGGCCCTCGTGCTGTCGGGCCTGATGGGCATGACCGCGGGTTTTCTCTGCAACAAGTTCTACCGGGAGCGCACATGATGGTCTGGGCAGTGATTTTCGGCATGGGGTTGCTGGTGTTTCTCAACCGCTATGTGTTTCTCGAACCGCGCCTGCCGGTGCGCCTGAGCAGCAACGCCCGGCAGTTCCTCGGGTTCGCCGTACCGGGCATGCTCACGGCGATCTGCGGACCGATCGTGTTCATGCCCGAGCACCAGCTGAACCTGGCCTACGACAACCCGTACCTGATCAGCTCGCTGGTGGCCATCGTCCTGGTGATCTACACCCGCAACACCCTGGTCAGCATGCTGCTGAGCATGGCGTTCTTTTTCCTGCTGCGGTGGTGGTTGTAGGAGCTGGCTTGTCGGCGATCGGGGCTGCGCGGGGCGTCAGGCAGGACGCCTCGCGAGCAAGCTTCGCTCCTACAGGTTCGGGGTTTGCCGCGAATCCGGCATACGCCGCAAACCTGTAGGAGCCAGGCTTGCCGGCGATTGGGGGCAACGCGGTGTCACTGACTCACCGCCCCGCAAATCCCCGACCGGCAACCCTGCCCCTCACGACGCCTTGGCCTCCCGCAACAACTGCTGGATCACCTGCTCCTGCGCCTCATAACTCCCCTCGCCAAAGTGGCTGTAGCGCACCTGCCCGCGGGCGTCGATAAAGTAGTGGGCCGGCCAGTACTGGTTGTCGAAGGCGCGCCAGATCGCGTAGTCGTTGTCGATGGCCACCGGGTAGCCGATATCCAGCTTGCGCACCTGGGCCTTGACGTTGTCGATGACCTTTTCGAAGGCGTACTCCGGGGTGTGCACGCCGATCACCACCAGCCCGTCCTTGGCGTACTTTTTCGCCCAGGCATTCACATAGGGCAGGCTGTGCTGGCAGTTGATGCAGTCGTAGGTCCAGAAATCCACCAGCACCACCTTGCCGCGCAGGGCTTCGGCGTCCAGCGGCGGCGAGTTCAGCCATTGCACCGCGCCATTCAGCGAAGGCATCGGGCCTTTGCTCGGCAGCGTCTCGACGGGCGCCGCGCCGGCCTTGTCGATCAGGTAGTCCAGGGCCTTGGGCACAGCCTTCAGCAGGCCCTGCTCGAGGGCCGCACCGCCTTGAGATGAAGTGCTGGCCAACAGGCGGTCGTCCACCCCGCTGCCGATCGCCACGACCGCCAGCAACACCAAGTAACCGGCGGCGCGGCGCAACCAGGCGGTGGCCGGCAGGGACGGCTTGAGCCGGTTGACCAGCCCTCTTCCAGCGAAGATCAGCAGCCCCAGGGACAAGGCACTGCCCAGGCCGTAGGCCAGCAGCAACAGGCTGGTCTGAGCGCTGGCCCCTTGCAGCATGGCGCCGGTCAGGATCACCCCGAGAATCGGCCCGGCACAGGGCGCCCAGAGCAAGCCGGTGGCCACCCCGAGCAACAGCGCCGCCAGCGGCCCGGAAAGCTTGCGCGCCCGGTCGAGGCGCAGGCCATCCAGGCGGTTGCCCAGGCTGACCCAGGGCCGCGCCAGCCAGTTGCCGAAGCGGGTGAAGATCAACGACAAGGCGAACAGCCCCAGCACGATCAGCGCCAGCTGGCGCCCGATGCCGTTGGCCTGGACGATCCAGTCGCTGCTGACCACCGCCAGGCTCGACACCAGGGCAAAGGTCAGCGCCATGCCGCCGAGGGTCAGCAGCACCGAGCCGCGCGAGCGGTCGGCCCGGGCGAACAGGAACGGCACCACCGGAAGGATGCAGGGGCTGAGGATGGTCAGAACCCCGCCGAGAAACGCAATGAGCAACATGGCATCACCTGTGATAGGTCAATGTCCGCCGCCATCGGCGGCGGGCGTATTCAAGGGTGGCAGGCCGGGTTCAGGCCGGGTTGTCGGCGCGCATCCCTTGCGGGGTGCGCTCGTAGCCGCCTTCGGCTAGCCAGTTGTGCGGATGCAAGGTGCAGGCCTTCAAGGTGGCAGATTTCAAGGGGCTGGCACTTGAGAGCGGGCTGAGCTGGAAGCAGGTCGAGCAGGATGAGTCGGCGGCGCTGGCATCCACGGCCACGCCGGCCAGGGCCAAGGTCAGGGACAGCAGGCAGGTTTTCAGGGTGTTCATGGACAGGTCCTCATGGCGAACAGGGTGATATGACAAGTGAGTGGGTTCAGTTGCCGTCGTTACAGTTGTTGGCGAACTTGCGGTAATCCAGGGCCTGGATGCGCCCCTGGGAATCGAGGTAGGTCATGCGCGCATTGACCACGCCGCAGCTCGGCTCGGCGTCTTCGCTCATCGACAGGACTTTCTGGATATCCAACTCGGTGCCATAGCTGTAGGTCTGGGCCTGCACGGTGCTTTCGGCGCGGGCCGACAGGGTGCAGATATTCAGGGCGGCGAACAGGCAGGCGGCGTAGAGGGCGGTGCGTTTCATGATGCTTTCCTCGGGCGACAATGGGTTTTGGCTGCGAGGCGAGTGGCTGTGCCTCGATGGCGCCCATTGAATGCGCGGGAGGTATCGCGCTTGTGTCGGCAAACCGCCCTTGCGGTCTCCCTGCGTATCCACGCCGCCGGGGGATACAGAGCGATACAAAGGCGCCGGAAAAACCTTGTTTTGCATCGCCGTGTGTTCAACAAGGCGCCAGATACACTGCAATACAAAGGCCCGCAGGCAAGGCCGGCCGGGCCCTATAAACTAGGCAGCACGACCCTATACAGAGGCAGCCCCATGGATCATGTCGATCACGTATTGATAGTCGATGACGACCGCGAGATCAGAGAGCTGGTAGGCAACTACCTGAAAAAGAACGGCCTGCGCACCACGGTAGTGGCTGACGGACGGCAGATGCGCAGCTTCCTGGAAACCACCCCGGTGGACCTGATCGTGCTCGACATCATGCTGCCCGGCGACGATGGCCTGCTGCTGTGCCGCGAGCTGCGCGCCGGCAAGCACAAGGCCACGCCGGTGCTGATGCTCACCGCGCGCAACGACGAGACCGACCGCATCATCGGCCTGGAGATGGGCGCCGACGATTACCTGGTCAAGCCCTTCGCCGCCCGCGAGCTGCTGGCGCGGATCAATGCCGTGCTGCGGCGCACGCGCATGCTGCCGCCGAACCTGGTGGTCACCGAGAGCGGCCGCCTGCTGGGCTTCGGCCGCTGGCGCCTGGACACCACCGCGCGCCACCTGCTGGACCAGGACGGCACCCTGGTGGCCCTGAGCGGCGCCGAATACCGCTTGCTGCGGGTGTTCCTCGACCACCCGCAACGGGTGCTCAACCGCGACCAGTTGCTCAACCTGACCCAGGGCCGCGACGCCGACCTGTTCGACCGCTCCATCGACCTGCTGGTCAGCCGCCTGCGCCAGCGCCTGCTGGACGACGCCCGCGAACCGGCCTACATCAAGACCGTGCGCAGCGAGGGCTATGTGTTCTCGCTGCCGGTGGAGATCCTCGAGGCCGCGTCATGAAGCTGGCGCTGCACTGGCCGCGCACCCTCGCCTCGCGGCTGTCGCTGATTTTCCTGATCGGCCTGGCGCTGGCCCAGGGCCTGTCGTTCGCCGCGCAATCCTACGAGCGCTACCAGAGCGCCAAGATGACCATGCTCGGCAACCTGGAGAGCGACGTCTCGACCTCCATCGCCATCCTCGACCGCCTGCCCGCCGCCGAACGCCCCGCCTGGCTGCAACGTCTGCAACGGCGCAACTATGGCTACCTGCTCAGCGCCGGCGAACCCGGCCAGCCCCTGGACGGCGAGGATGTACCGGTCTCGGTGTACTCGATCAAGAACGCCCTCGGCCGCGACTACGACCTGGCATTCAACAACATTCCCGGACCGCGCCAGCACTACCAGGCCCACCTGCGACTGGCCGACGGCAGCCCGGTGACCATCGACGTGCGCCCGGCGCTGATGCCGATGTCGCCCTGGTTGCCGGCGGTGCTGCTGGGGCAGTTGCTGGTGTTGATCCTCTGCGCCTGGCTGGCGGTGCGCATCACCGTGCGCCCGCTGACCCGGCTGGCCCAGGCGGTGGACAGCCTCGACCCCAACACCCACGGCGTGCACCTGGACGAAAAAGGCCCGCTCGAAGTGGTGCACGCGGCCAAGGCCTTCAATGCCCTGCAGGCGCGGATCGGCGCCTACCTCAAGGAGCGCATGCAACTGCTGGCGGCGATCTCCCACGACCTGCAGACGCCGATCACCCGCATGAAGCTGCGCGCCGAGTTCATGGACGACTCCGCCGAGAAGGACAAGCTGTGGAACGACCTGAGTGAAATGGAACACCTGGTGCGCGAGGGCGTGGCCTATGCCCGCAGCATCCATGGCGCCACCGAGGCCAGTTGCCGCATCGACCTGGATGCCTTTCTCGACAGCCTGGTGTTCGACTACCAGGACACCGGCCAGGACGTCGAGCTGGCGGGCAAGAACGGCGCGCTGATCGACACCCGCCCCCACGCCCTGCGCCGGGTCCTGGTGAACCTGGTGGACAACGCGCTGAAGTTCTCTGGCGCGGCGCGGATCGAGGTCCAGGCCCAAGCCGGCGAGCGCCTGTCGGTCAAGGTCCTGGACCGTGGCCCGGGGATCAGCGAAGAGCAGTTGGCGGAAGTGCTCAAGCCGTTCTATCGGGTGGAAAGCTCGCGCAACCGCGACACCGGCGGCACCGGCCTGGGCCTGGCCATCGCCCAGCAACTGGCGGTGGCCCTGGGCGGTTCGCTGCGCCTGAGCAATCGCGAAGGGGGCGGCCTGTGCGCCGAACTGATCCTGGTCAGCGGCAACCAGGCCAGTCTCTGAAGGCTTTGCTACACAGGCATACATAACCGCCCTTTGCCGACACAGCCGATATACACGGCCTTGCAAGACTCCTGGGACGCGCCGCGACAGCGGCGCCCAACCTCAAGGAGCCTCTCATGCCCACTCAATCCCTCCCTTTGCGTTTCCACGGCTGGCGGCTGTTCAGCCTGCTGGCCGCCGTCGTGCTGCTGATGACCGCGCTGATCCTGCTGCTCGAGCCGGACCTGGTCGAGGCCACCCGCAGCGCCATCCGCGCCACCGCGCGCTCGTCCTTCGTGCTGTTTCTGCTGGCCTTCACTGCTTCGGCATTCGCCGTGCTGCTGCCCTCGCTGCTGGGCCAGGCGCTGGTGCGCGAGCGCCGTTTCATCGGCCTGGCGTTCGCCTTCTCGCACCTGGTGCACGCGCTGCTGATCTACAGCTACGGGCAACTGAACCCGGAGTTCTGGCCCGGCCGCAGCACCCTGGGCAACCTGCCCGGGTCCGTGGGTTACCTGTTTATCCTGCTGCTGACCCTGACCTCGTTCAAAGGCCCGGCGTCGCTGCTCAGCCGTACCGCCTGGAAACGCCTGCACACCAGCGGCATGTGGGTGATAGCCACGATATTCGCTTTCTCCAATTTCAAACGCATCCCCTTAAGCGCCTGGTACCTGCTGCCCTTCGCCATCACCTGCTCGGCCATGACGATCAACCTGCTGGGCAAGCTGGCCCAGGCCAACAAACGCCGGCAACGCCAGGCCCTGAGCCCGCGCTGAACTCAACCGCGCCGCCCTGTAGCCGCTGCCGCAGGCTGCGATCGACGCCGCAGGCGGCGCTGCTTTTGCGATATTCCCCTAACAGGAGATCCCCCCATGATCCTCACGCTTTCATCCACCCTCGATGGGCTGCAACGCCACCTCAACCGCGTCTCCCCCTGGGTCGCGCTCCTCAGCCTGCGCCTGTTGCTGGCCTGGGAGTTTTTCGAATCGGGCCTGGAAAAATGGCAGGGTGAAAACTGGTTCCAGGAGATCCAGTCCGCCTTCCCGTTTCCCTTCGACCAGCTGCCGGCGAGCCTGAACTGGCAGCTGTCGATGTGGGCCGAACTGCTGTGCGCCCTGGCGCTGCTGCTGGGCCTGGGCACCCGCTTCGCCGCGCTGGTGCTGATGGTGGTCACGGTGGTCGCCACCGCCGCCGTGCACTGGCCGGCCGACTGGTCGAGCCTCAGCGAACTGGCCCAGGGTTACGCCATCAGCAACAAGGGCCACGGCAACTTCAAGCTGCCAGTGATCTACCTCGCAGCGCTGCTGCCGCTGCTGTTCCAGGGCCCGGGCAAGCTCAGCCTGGATGCGTTGATCGGGCGCCTGCGTCACGGGCGCTGATGCCTCGGGGCAAAAAAAGCCGCAGCGTGAGCTGCGGCTTTGGTGTTTCCGGGGGAAGGTGATGACGAGCACATCGCGATGACCTGTAGCCGCTGGCGCAGCCTGCGATCGGCGGCGCAGCCGTCGTAAAACCGGCTATCCCGTTCGATCTGATACACCGCGTTGTCTGGGTTTGCGGCCGCTGCGCAGCCGATCGCAGGCTACGCCAGCGGCTACACAGGGCCGATAACGCCTTGGTTGTGCAGCTGTCGCAGCAGGCTCTGGCCATTGGCGAGAAAGGTGTCGAGGTCGTCGATACCCGCTTCTAGGGCCAGGCCTTGCAACTGGTTGCGACCGTGGAGTTGGGGGAACGCCTCGATACGCTCTAGCAGGCGCCAGGCCAGCGGACTCAGTTCAGAGAAGTACACCCGGTAATCGGCATCGCGGCGGATCAGCAGCAAGGTCGGTGCATCCCCAGGCTCGGTGGGACGCCAGGCCGGGCCCAGGCGCTGCACCGGCCAGGCGTAGGCCAGCGGCCAGGCCAGGGGCGACAGGCGCAAGGGCTGGGTCAGCAGCCGCTCCGGGTCGCTGGCCGGCAGCGGCTCGGCCTCGGCCTGTTGCAGGGCCATTTCGATCCACTCGTAATGGCTCAGCTCCAGCATAAAGGCCGGCCAGTTGGCGTCCTGCAAAGCGGCGGGCGCGGAGGCCATCCAGGCCACGAACTCGCCGGCGATCTCGCCGAACTTCGGCGTGGCGCAACGGTGCTCGCGCAGGAACACCCGCAGCAGCCGGCGCCAGTCCGCCTCGCCCAGTATCGAGCGCAACACCGGGAAGGTATTGCCGAGCAACGACAGCAGGTTGTCGAACACCAGCTCGCGGTAAATCTCCACCCGCGCTCGGTCCATCCCGCTGGGCGGCGCGCGGTGCTCGGGGTCGCGCAGGTAAGCGGTCAGGGCCTGTTGCTGGGCGTCGAGGGCGATCAGTGGCTTAGCCATGGGCCAGCCTCCCCTGCGCCTGACAGGCATCGGCCTGCAACTGGCGGATACTGTCCAGCTCGCCCAGCAGCTCGGCGAATGGCGGGAAGTTGAAGTCCCGTTCCAGCAGGGTCGGCTGCACGCCAAACAGCTGGTAGGCACGCGCCAATAAATCCCAGACCACCGGTTTGACCGGCGCGCCGTGGGTGTCGATCTTCAGGCTGTCGGACTGGTCGTAGTGCCCGGCCACATGCATCGCCACCACCCGCTCCGGCGGCAGGCCGGCGAGAAAGGCCTGGGGCTCGAACCCGTGGTTCACCGAGTTGACGTAGAGGTTGTTGACGTCCAGCAACAGGTCGCAATCGGCTTCGGCCAGCACCGCGTTGGTGAAGGCCAGCTCGTCCATGTCCTGGCGTGGCGCGGCGTAGTACGACACGTTCTCCACCGCCAGGCGCCGGCCCAGCACATCCTGGGCCTGGCGGATGCGCGCCGCGACATGGCGCACCGCCTCTTCAGTGAACGGCAGCGGCAACAGGTCGTAGAGGTGCCCGTCGTCGCCGCAGTAGCTCAGGTGTTCGCTGTACAGCGGCACATTAAATCGATCGAGGAACTGCCGGACTTCCCGCAGGAACCCCAGGTCCAGCGGCGCCGGCCCGCCGAGGGACAACGACAGCCCGTGGCAGCTCAACGGGTAACGCTCGGCCAGGGCGCGCAACGCGGCGCCATGGGCACCGCCGATGCCGATCCAGTTTTCCGGCGCCAGTTCCAGAAAATCAAAAGCGCCCGCAGGCGCCGTATTCAATGAGTCGAGCAAGGCACGACGCAAGCCAAGCCCCACGGCTGCCGAAACGGGCTGCCGTGGGGCTTGGGCGGATGATGGGATGTTGCAGGGTCGTATTGAGGGAGGCATGGGCCCGATCTCCTGTTGCCCCGGAAAAAATCGGGGAGCACCTGAGTGCTCCCCGCCACCGCCGATCAGGACTCGATCGCCGCACCGCACTTGCCTTCGCCACATTTGCCTTCGGCCGAGCCGGCCTTGGCCGCCAGGTACTGCTTGGCTTCGCTCAGGCTGATGGCGCCATCGTGGTTGGCGTCGATCTTGTCGAACTCGGCGGCGCGCTCGGGGGCGGCGGCGATGAACTCCTCGCGGGACACCTTGCCGTCATGGTTAGTGTCGGTCTTGGCGAACTTGTCTTCGCCGCACTTGCCTTCGGCCGAGGTCTTGACCCCGTCCGCCGCGGCCAGGGTGTAGCCCTGGGACAGTGCAGTCATGCTCAGCGCCGAAGCGGCGGTGGACAGGCCCAGGCCGCCGACCAGTGCCAGGCCGAGCGCGACGTTGGAAACATTGGAGAGTTTGAACATGCTGATACCCCTTCGATGGATTGACTAAGTATTCCCGCCATCGACACCGAGGAGCTCGGTGCTGGCGAGTGGACGTAGTTAATCCTCGGGGTGTATCCGGGTTGTGTGCGCAACCGGCGCCAGGACAAGCAGGTGTATCAGCCCCGGGCCGATACACACTCCGATACAAGGCCGTCGACCAGCCGGCCAGTTGAACGCGGGTTCAACTGGCCGGATTGCACTGCGGGATGTCCTGCAACGAGCGGTAGACCGGCAGGCCCAGGCCCTCGCCCATCGCGATCAGGGCATCGGCGCTGGCGCAGGCACCGCCGATGCGCAGCAGCGCGTCGCAACGCTGCAACTGATGCCGCGCACGCTCCTGGAACCGGGCGCCTGGCTCGCCGGCAGCGCTCGAATCCTCCGCCGCCAGCCCCAGCCACTGGCCGAATACGGGGCTGTACCCGGCCTCGAACAGCCGCGCGGCACAGTCGTCCAGGCTGGCGACCTGCCGCGCCAGCGCCGCTGCATCGTCGGTCGCCGAATACCGGGGCGCGGCCACCAGGATCGTCAGGCGGCGCGACGGCATCAAGCGCAGTTCCAGGTATTGCAGGAGCATGATGGTCTTGCCGTCGACGATCTCGCCACTGCGCACCATGTCCAGCGCCTGCTGGTAACCCAGCTCCAGCACCTCGATGTCCTCACCCTCTTCCTCCAGGCCGCCACCGTCGCCGATGCGGTCGTCGGGGGAATACTCGCCGATGAAAAAGTGCAGGCGCTCGGTGACCGAGCCAGGGCTCATGAAGGCTTCATAGACCTTCTGCACCGCACCGACGCGGTAGCCGGTTTCCTCTTCGGCTTCCAGGCGGATCCGCTCTTCCGGGCTGGCATTGTCCAGCAGGCCGGCGGCGGTCTCGATCAGGTAGCCGCTGTGGTCGTTGACGTAGGTCGGCATGCGGAACTGGCGGATCAGCAGCACCGTGCGCCGCTCGCGGTTGTACAGCAGGATGGTCGCGCCATTGCCGCGGTCGTAGACCTCGCGGGTCTGCGCCTGCCAGCTGCCGTCGCGGCGTTGCAGGTCGAAGCTGTATTTCTTCAGCAGGTACCAGTTGTCAGAGAGCATCTCCTCGGCGGTGATGCGCACGGGTGCGGTTTGCATGGTCTTCCCCCTTGGCAATTCGGTGTCGTTCAACGCGTCACTGATGGGCGCCGATCGAGCGCCAGGCGGCCTCGGCCAGTTCCTGGCGATAGGTGCTCGGGCTGCTCTGGACCCGACCGGACAACCAGGCGCGGCAGTAGTTTTCCGCCTGCCCGACGATCAGCGACGGCAGCAACTCGGCCGGTATCCGTGGTAATTCGTCGGCCCGGGTGTGGGCCGTCAGCCATTCGCGCAACTGGCGGTTGCGCGCCTTGTTGCGGCTGGCCAGCTCTTCGGCGAACGGGCCCTTGGCGACCGCATACCGCGCCTGGAACTGGAACCGCGCCCACTCGGGCTGGGCGTCGACCCAATCCACATAGCTGTGCACCAGCGCCTGCACACCCTGCTCCAGGGTCTGGGCGTCGCTCATGTAGCGCTCGCGCAGGCCGGCCTGGTCGTCCAGCGCGGCGAAAAACAGCGCGGCCACCAGCCCTTCCTTGTTGCCGAAGTGGTGATAGATCGCACCGACGCTGGTATCGCAGGCCGCGCGGATCATTTCAATGGTGGTGGCTTCGATGCCCTGTTCGTTAAAGCACGCCAGGGCTCGGCGGAGGATGTCGCGTTTGAGTTCGGCCCTGCGGCCGGGGTAGCAGCGTTCAAGCAGATCGATCGTGTCCATTGCCCATCACAAACCAAGGTCCAGGGAACAAGGCGCGCACGCCTCAGTGAGTGGTGGCGCCAGCTTGACATATTTCGCGAAAGCCGAATATTGTTCTTTTACAGAATATTATTCTGTAAACCCTGAAAACAATCCCGATACGAGGCATCCCCATGAGTCAGGTTCTCAACATGTTCAGCGCCGCCGGCCCGGAAAAATTCAGTCAGATGGCCTGCCAGATGGCCCCCTACTTCAGCACCATCAATCCGTTGATCGCCGAGCTGAGCGCGGGACGTTCGGTGGTGCAGGTGCCGTTTCGCAAGGAAATCACCAACCACCTGGGCACGGTGCACGCCATCGCCCTGTGCAACGCCGCCGAACTGGCGGCCGGGGTGATGACCGACGTGTCGATCCCGGCCGGCGCGCGCTGGATTCCCAAGGGCATGACCGTGGAATACCTGGCCAAGGCCAAGACTTCGGTGCGCGCGGTGGCCGATGGCGGCGCGGTGGACTGGAGCAGCAGCGGCGACAAGATTGTCGCGGTGGAAATCTACGATGAGGAAGACCTCAAGGTCTTCAGCGCGCGCATCACCATGAACGTGAAAACCGCCTGACGCAGAAACGACAACGCCCCTCATGAGAGGGGCGTTGGCGATGACGCAGTAAGCTCGCTTACACCTGGATCAGGTTGGCGATCTTCACGTCCGGATCGACATCGGCTTCGTAGTCGACGCCGTCGATCTCGAAGCCGAACAGGCGCAGGAATTCCTGCTTGTAGCCGGTGAAGTCGGTCAGCTGGTAGAGGTTTTCGCTGGTGACTTCATCCCACAGCTGCTTCACGCGGTCCTGGATGGCGGGTTCCAGTTCCTTGTAGTCGGCACGCAGGCGGCCTTCCTGGTCGATGATCGGGTTCGGGTTGTACAGGCTGTCCTTGTACAGACCGTAGACCTGCTCGATGCAACCTTCGTGACTGCCCTGCTCTTTCATGACCTTGAACAGCAGCGACAGGTACAGCGGCATGATCGGGATTGCCGAGCTGGCCTGGGTCACCACGGCCTTGAGCACCGATACCCGCGCGTCGCCGCCCAGCTCCGACAGTTCCTTGCGGATGCCGATGACTTTCTGGTCCAGGTCCTTCTTGGCTTCGCCGATGGAACCGTTCCAGTAGATGTCGTGGGTCAGCTTCTCGCCCAGGTAGGTGAAGGCGGTGGTTTTCGCGCCTTCGGCCAGTACGCCGGCTTCGTGCAGCGCGTCGATCCACATCTGCCAGTCTTCGCCGCCCATCACGGCTACGGTGCCGTCGATTTCTTCCTGGGTGGCTGGCTGCAGGGTGGTCTCTTTAACGATTTCCTTGTCGGTGTCGACACCGCGCAGGGTCACCGACTTGCCCAGCGGCTTGAGGGTCGAGCTCAGGACTTCGCCGGTTTTCGGGTGGGTACGACGCGGAGCGGCCAGGCTGTAGACCACCAGGTCGATCTTGCCCAGGTCGCGCTTGATGGTTTCGATGGTCTGGCGCTTCACTTCGTCGGAGAAGGCGTCGCCGTTGATGCTCTTGGCGTACAGGCCTTTTTCTTCGGCGAACTTGTGGAAAGCCGCGGTGTTGTACCAGCCGGCGGTGCCGAGCTTGCCGTCAACGCTGCCGCGCTCGAAGAACACACCCAGGGTGTTGGCGCCGCAACCGAAGGCGGCGGTGATACGTGCGGCCAGGCCGTAGCCGGTGGAAGCGCCGAGCACCAGTACATTCTTTGGCCCAGCGTCGATGGTGCCTTGTTCGGTGACGTAGTCGATCTGTTGCTTGACGTTGGCTTCGCAACCGACCGGGTGGGTCGTCACACAGATAAAGCCGCGAACGCGGGGTTTGATGACCATACACAATCTCCCAATTTCAATATGCCAAGAGCCAATACGGGCTGCAGCAGCGTCACTTGTTCAAGTCGTAGACGCTCGGAACGTCCTCGCGTCACGCCTTGGGCTTTCAATGAGTGCAGATTTGCCCGCCAGCATAAGTTCATTCCGGGGTTTGGGCCAGAAAACGCTGAGATTGCCCCATGGCCTGTACAGCCTGGGAAAAGCGGCGGTCATTTGTTCAAGCGGTGGGCATCGTAGGCGTCCAGGGCCTGATAGGCGGTGTAGGTTGCCTGCGCCGCGACCAGGCCGGCCAGGCCAAAGGTGGGCACCAGGCCGAACTTGCCGAACCCCTGGGGAATGGGGACGGCCTTGGCGATGGCATCCGCCAGCACCTCCCCCGCCACCGTGGTCGGGGCCATGCCGTGACCGCCAAACCCCACGGCATGCCACACGCCGTTGGCGTCCTGGCCGATCTGCGCCATCTGCTGGCGGCCGTAGCTCATCAGCCCGCCCCAGGAATACTCAATCTCGACGTCGGCCAGTTGCGGGTAGACCGTGACCAGGTCGGCTTTCAGCAGGCCAGCGATCGCCTGCGGGCCACGGTTGAGGATGGAAATGCGCCCGCCCCAGAGAATCCGGCTGTCCGCCAGCGGGCGGTAGTAGTCAAAGGCAAAGCGGGTGTCGTATATGGCCGACTCGCAGTTGATCGACTCCTTCAGGGCTTCACCCAGGGGCTCGGTCGCCACCACATAGGTGGCAATCGGCAGCGTCGCCCGCTCCACCGGGCGGTACAGCCCGCGGGCATAACCACCCGCGGCGAACACCACCTGCTCGGCCAGCACTTCGCCGCCCGCGGTCTTGACCAGGTACTTGCCGCCCTGCCGCTCGATCGCCAGGGCCGCGGAGTGTTCGTGGATATCGATGCCGTAGCCGGCGACAGCCGCGGCCACGCCATACACATACTTGAGCGGGTGAAAGTGAAAGGCATTGCTCTCGAACAAGGCGCCAAAGTAGCGCTCGGTCTTGAGCCTTTCCCGCAACTCGCCTGGGGACACGTACTGCCAGTCGACGCCGTAGACCTCCTTCATCAACTGCCGGGGCTTTTCCAGGCGCGCCGGGTCGTTGAACCAGTTGGCCAGCAGCACGCCCCTGTCGGTCAGGTCGCACTGGATGCCGTATTGCCGGACGCGCTGGCGAATCAGCTCGACCGCATCGATGGTCAGCCGGTAGAGCCGCCGCGCTTCCTCGCGGCCCAGGGTCTTGAGCAGATCGGCATTGCCCAGGCAGTAGCCGCCGAACACAAAACCGCCGTTGCGCCCCGAGGCGCCGTGCCCGACGGTGTGGGATTCGAGGACCACCACGTCCTTGACACCGCGTTCGGCCAAACCCAGGGCCGTGGAAAGCCCGGCCAGCCCGCCGCCCAGAATGCACACCCGGGTCTCCACCCGACCGCCGAGCGCCGGATAGGCGGTCTTTTCAACCGTGGCTTCGTAATAGCTTTCGAGAAAATCCTGACTCATCACTTGGCTCCGACCTGGGTCATTCGCACAGGAAGACCCAGATTCTCATTCATCGCCGATTCCGCTGGCAGATCACATTCGGACTTGCTGCGAATCATTGAAAAGCTCATGTCATCGAACCGGACGAACCTGGAGCCACTGATGACTTTGTGCGCCAGCCAGATCACCAGGAACAGCACCAGACTAATATAGGTGGCGGTCATCCCGGCCCAATCGATCGAGTCGCCGAGCAAGGCTTGATAGTTCTGCCCCAGGGTGACAAACAGGCACAGGACAAAGGCGAAAATCGGCCCGAACGGAAAGAACCGCGACACATAGGGCAGATTGCCCAGGTCGTTGCCCTGGCGCACATAGCCGCGGCGAAACCGGTAGTGGCTGACCGCGATGCCCAGCCAGGCGATAAAACCGAGCATGCCTGAGGTGTTGAGCAACCAGTTATAGATCTGCCCCGGGCTGAAAATGAAGGTCAAGAAGCACAGGGCCGCCACCGTGGCGGTGGCCAGCAACGCCCACCGCGGGGTGCCGGACTGGCTCAAACGGGCGAAGATCGCCGGCGCCTTGCCTTCCAGGGCCAGGCTGTAGAGCATCCGCGAGGAGGCATACATGCCGGAGTTCCCGGCGGACAGCACCGAGGTCAGGATCACCGCGTTCATCACCGCGGCCGCGCCGAGCATGTCGGCCCGTTCGAAGATCAGGGTAAAGGGGCTGACGCGGATATCCGACACCCCATTCCTCAACAGGCTGGGGTCGTTGTAGGGAATCAACAGGCCGATGATCAGGATGGTCAGCACGTAGAACAGCAGGATCCGCCAGAAGATCTGCCGCACCGCGCGCGGTACGTTTTTCCCGGGGTCCCGGGTTTCACCGGCGGCGATACCGACGAACTCGGTGCCCTGGAACGAAAACCCCACGATCATCGCCACCCCGACCAAGGCCCCCAGGCCGCCGACAATAGGCGCATCGCCAATCAACCAGAGCCTGGGGCCGGCATTTTCGCCGCCGCTGAGAATGCCGAACAGCATCAGAATGCCCACCGTGATAAACAGCAGGATAGTGATGACTTTAATCAGGGCGAACCAATATTCGGACTCACCGAACAGGCGCACCGAGGCCATATTGAGTGCGGTGATGATCAATAAAAAACCCGCACTCCAGATATACCCCGGCACATCCGGAAACCAATAAGCCATGATGATCTGCGCGGCCACCAGATCCACAGCAATGGTCACCGCCCAGGCATACCAGTAGTTCCAGCCCAGGGCGAAGCCGAAACTTTCATCGACATACTTCGAAGCATAAGTTGAAAACGAACCGGTGACCGGCATGCAGGACGCCAGTTCACCGAGGCTGGTCATCAGAAAGAACACCATGGCGCCAATGACCACAAAGGCCAGCAGCGCTCCGCCCGGCCCGGACTGGGCAATGGTCGAGCCCGAGGCGACGAACAGCCCGGTGCCGATGCTGCCGCCAATGGCGATCATGCTCAGGTGCCGGGGCGTCAGGGTTCGTTTCAGTCCGCCAGTGGTTTTCTCGCTGTGAAAATCGCCGGCCATGTCGCACGCACCCGGCACTTTTGTGGAGTCTGTCATGGATCACCTTTTTATTATATTTAAGCCACCGATGAGTTAACTCACGCGGTATGGCAGTGTCCCTGGATTGTTTTCCTTCCCCACTAAAGCCCACAAAAATACCGCTGACAAATGATTTTCCAGCATCACATCAGTCGCTTAGGGAATACGCCAGCGGTTACAAGTTTTAAAAAATCGGCACACTAGCAAAGTGCTATCCGCCCACAGACCATAACTAAAAGCCTGTCAGGATTAGTTGGTTTTCCACGAAAAAAAATAGAAGTTTCCTACAGGCTAATAACTTGATTTAAAGAAAATACTCTTCAAATAGCCAAGCCCGTTCCTGACGCCCGGCAGGCCTTGGTCTTTGATGGAGCTTCAGGCCCAAATTGCCTCACCATCTAACTGTGCCAACCAACAAACCACTGCCCGAACGCCCGGGCCGGCATGGGCGAGGAAAACAGCTGGCCCTGCCCCACGTCATAGCCCCGCGCTTGAAGAATGTCGCGCTGCGCGGCGTGTTCGATGCCCTCGGCGACCACCCGCAGGGACAGGCCCTTGCCGATGCCGATGACCGCCTCGCTCAAGGCTCGGCAGGTGGCGTCGTGCTCCAGTTCCTCGACGAAGCTCTGGTCCAGCTTCAGCTCGCTGATCGGCAAGCGCCGCAGATAGCCCAGGCTGGAATAGCCCGCGCCAAAGTCATCGATGGCCAGGCGCACGCCCAGGGTATGCAGGTCCTGCAGGGTCTGCTCGGTGGTCGGGCTGCTGCACAGGAACACCCCCTCCGTCACCTCCACGCACAGGTCCGCCGGCTGCAGGCCGCAGCGCTGCAACTGGCGGGCGATCAGGGCCGCCAGGTTGAGGTTATTGAAGTTGATCGGCGACAGGTTGACCGAGATGGACGGCACCCGGATTCCCGATTGACGCCAGCGCGCCAGTTGCTCGCAGGCCTCGCACAGCACCCACTGGCTGAGGTAGTTGATCAACCCGCACTCCTCGGCCAGCGCGATGAATTGCGCGGGCGGGACATTGCCCAGGCTCGGATGCTCCCAGCGCGCCAGCGCCTCGACCCCGACCAGGCCGTTGGTGTGCAAGTCGATCTGCGGTTGATAGACCAGGTGCAGGCCGTCGCTGGTCAGAGCCTGGCGCAGCGCCGTCTCCAGCTGCAGGCGCTGCTGGGCGAGCTGGTCCATCTCCTCGAGGAAGAACCTGAAACCGCCGCGCTCGGTACGCTTGGCCTGGTACATGGCGATATCGGCGCAATGCAGCAGGCTTTCCATATCCTGGCCGTCGCTGGGGTACAGGCTGACGCCAACGCTCGCCGAAGGAACCATGGCGGTCCCGGCAATATCGGCCGGGGCGCCCAGGGTCAGCATCAGGCGTTCGAGAAAGGCCGTGACCCGGGTGGCGTTCATCCGGGGCAGCACCAGCACGAACTCGTCGCTCGACAGCCGCCCGACGATGTCCGACTCGCGCAGCACGCTGCGCAGCCGTTGCGCCATGACCTGCAGCAGCTCATCACCCGAGGCATGCCCCAGGGCATCGTTGACTTGCTTGAAGCGGTCCAGGTCGACATACAGCACCGCCAGCTCGCCCTGCTCCAGGGCGACCTCGGCGATGCTGCGGTTGGCCTCGGCCAGCAGGGAGCTGCGGTTGGGCAAGCCGGTCAGGGCATCGGAGCAAGCCATGTGGCGGATCGACTGGCGCGCCTCCTCGCGCTCCAGGGCCAGCATGCACAGGTGGGTTCCGGTCATGATCAGGTGGGCATGGGTGGTATCGGGCTTGCGGCTCTCCCGGAAATACAGGGCAAAGGTCGCGCAGACCCTGCCGCCACTGTTGCGCACTGGCATCGACCAACAGGCCCGCACTCCTGCCTGCTGCGCCAGCCAGCGGTAATCGGCCCACAGCGGATCGGTGTCGATATCGGTGACCAGCACCGGCTCGCCGCGAAAGGCCGCGGTGCCGCAGGAGCCGGCGGTGGGCCCGATCGGCAGCCCCTCCATGGCCCTGGAGTAATCGGCCGGCAGGCTGGGGCTGGCCAAGTGATGCAGCAGCCCCTGCGGGTCCACGCTGAGTATCGAGACAATGACCTCCGGCGCCAGGCGCTCGATTTCCTGGCACAGCAGGGTCAACACGTTCTCCAGGGGCTGCTCTTGCAACAGGGCGCCGATGACCTTGTCCTGCAGCACTTCGGGCAGCCTGGAACGGGTGATGTCGGTGAACACTATGACGATGTTGCCGATCCGCCCCTTGGCGTCGAACACCGGCGCCGAGCAGACATGCACCCACAGCCGCTGGCCGTTGCGCTTGCTGACCAGGCCGCAGGCTTCATGGGGCTGGCCACTGAGGATGCTCTCCAGGTGCAGCTCGTCGGCCTGGGCCTCCCCCGGGGTATCGGCGACGAAGAATATCTGTGGCGAGCGCTCCAGCAATTCCTCGCGGGAATACCCGAGCAAGCGCACCAGCCCGTCGTTGATGTAGATCAGCCGGCCGTCAGCGTCGACGATGCAGGTGGCCGAGCTGCTGGCGTTGACCGACATCGACAGCAAGCGCTGCTCGATATCCTTCAGCCGCGTCTGGGTCACGTCTTTGAAAAAGGCGGCATAGAGCATGCGCCCCTGCAGGGTGATTTTCGAGATCGCCATCGCGCCCCAGCGTTCTTCGCCATCCTGGCGTGTAATGCACACATCGCGGCTGGTGCCGATGATCTTGTTGACCCCGGTCTCGCCGTCGTTCCGTGAGCGGATGGGGATCGGCACCAGCGTGCCGACCTCGCCGCCCAGCACCTCGTGCCGTTGACAGCCCCAGAAGCGCTCGGCCGCCGCGTTGAAGAACACCACCTGGTTGCGATCGTCGATGATCACCACCGCATCGTTGGCCTGTTCCAGGGTCTGCGCGAAAAAGTCCGCCGCCTCTTCTCCGGTCGTTGACCCGACGCTCATATCCATTGCCGCCACTGCATGCATGCCATCACGGTCATCGTCCCTGATCACGGTGAAGCGCCATCAAGAGCCCTCGAACTGGAGGGGGCCGGTCCTCGAAGCAACACCCGACACGGCTCAGCGACACTGAGAAACGCGCTTTACCCGGGCGAGCAGGACATCAGGCCATAGGCATGGACATGGATCTTCTAGGCCATCGACCTGAAATTAGAGAATAGCCGCGAAGTGACAGGCCCACGGAAAACCGTACGAACCTCGCCAAACCTCGGCAACATCGGGTAATTCGGGCGCTGGCCCATCGGCAACAGCCGCCCCTGCCTGTTGCCCTGGCTGGCAATTTCGTCTCTGGCCATTTCGCCACTTGCGTTGTCCGATGCGCTTGGCTTCTCATGGCGCCCCTGAGCACCACGCGAACCTGCGTGGTTCTTTTCAGGTTCTTCAACCCAGGGCAACAGGAGTGGCGGTGAATAAATTCTCGGACATGAGCACCTTCGTCGCCGTCGTCGAGGCGGCCAGTTTTTCCGAAGCCGGGCGCCGCCTGGGGACCACCAAGTCGCTGGTCAGCCAACGCATGCAACAGCTGGAGAAGCGCCTGGGTGTGGTGTTGCTGACCCGTGGCCGGCCGCTGAAGCTGACCGAGGCCGGCCAGCTGTTCTACGCCGATTGCACGCGTATCCTGCGGGACCTGGCGCGCGCCGAAGAGTCGGTGCAGGACCGCCAGGCCAGCCTCGGCGGCACCCTGCGCCTGGCGGCGCCGATGGCCTTCACCCCGCGCTACCTGGCGCCGTTGCTGGCGCGCTTCGCCCTGCAATACCCGCAACTGTGCGTCGACATGGAAGCCCAGGACAAGGTGGCCAACCTGCAGGATGGCCATTTCGACGTCGCCATCCGCCTGGGCACCCTCAACGATTCCTGCCTGGTGGCACGGCCGCTGACCGAGAACCGCCACCTGATCTGCGCCAGCCCCGACTACCTGGCGCGCCAGGGCACTCCCGAACACCCCGGTGACCTGCAGCAGCACGACGGGCTGATCTACTACAACCGCGAACCCAACGGCATGTGGAGCCTGCCGCTGGACGGCGCGCAGCACTCGTTCCGGGTCCGCGTGCGGATGCGCACCGACTCCGGGCATCAGTTGCTCGAAGGCGCGCTGGCCGGCCTGGGACTGGCGATTCTGCCAACCTTCCTGGCGGCCGACGCCCTGCTCGACGGCCGGCTGGTGTCGGTGCTGGACGACTATGCGCCGTCCGGCGGGCACATCTCGGCGGTGTACCTCAAGACCCTGAAAACCCCGCCCAAGGTCCAGGCGCTGATTCAATTTCTCGGCGAGGAAATCGGTCGCCCGGCGCCCTGGGACGCGGCTTTGATCGCTCGCGGGCTGCTGGCGCGCGGCTCCACCGCCTGACTGCGCGGGGCCCGCCGCCTGGTCAAGTAATACTGAACCAGCGGTTCACTTTAGAGTGGCTGTCGCTCAACCCGAGCGCACCTTAGCCTCATCTTCCATCTGACAGGCATTCGCCTGCTATGGGAGATGAGCGATGAGTCACCACCAACCAGAAAACCCTTCGCGCCGCAAACTGCTGGCCCAGACAGTCGCCGGCTCGGCGACCCTGGCCATCGGCTCCATGCTGGGCGCCGGCCCCGCTTTCGCGGCAGCACCGCAGGGCGCCAACGGCAAGCGCGACGGCAGCGCCGGCAACCCGGTCGACGTCCTGATCATCGGCGGCGGTTCGGCCGGCGCGGTCATGGCCCGGCGCCTGAGCGAACGCAGCGAGCGCCACGTGCTGCTGCTCGAAGCCGGCCACGTCTACGGCACCCGCGACTACCCGAAAATGATCGCCAGCAGCGACAGCGTCGGCGGCGATGCCAGCAGCGACTGGGGCTACCAGACCCTGCCGGGCTATATCGGCCATCCGATCCACGCGATTCGCGGCAAGGTGCTGGGCGGCAGCTCGGCGGTCAACGGCGCGGTGGCGATCCGCGCGCGCAAGCAGGACCTGGTCAACTGGAACCTGCCCGGCTGGTCCTATGAAGAACTGCTGCCGTCGTTCAAGAAACTGGAAAAACGCAACACCGGCAGCGCCGAGCTGCATGGTCACGACGGCCCCCTGCCGGTGCACCAGCTGACCCGCAATGACATCAGCCCCATGCAGCGGGCCTTCGTCGAAGCGACCATCGCCAACGGCTACCGCGCAGTCGAGGACTTCGACGGCCCCGACGCCAACGGTGTCGGTCCCTACCCGATGAACATCGTCGACGGCGTGCGGGTCAACACCGGCATCGCCTACCTCGACAATGCCGTGCGGGCCCGCGGCAACCTGCAGATCCGCGGCGACGTGCTGGTGGACAAGGTGCTGTTCGACGGCCGCCGCGCCACCGGCGTGCGTCTGGCCAGCGGCGAAGTCATCCATGCGGGCGAAGTCATACTGTCCGCCGGCACCTACGGCAGCGCGGCCATTCTGCTGCGCTCCGGCATCGGCCCGCGCGACCACCTGGCGTCGCTGTCGATCCCCCTGGTCGCCGCCCTGCCCGTCGGCCAGCGGCTCAAGGATCACCCCTTCTACTACAACGCCTATGCCGCCCGCCCCGAGCTGATCGGCAAGCAGTCCCCGGCCATCGGCGCCAAGCTCTGGACCCACAGTTCCACGGCGAAAAATGGCGACCTCGACCTGCACATCACCGCCACCCACCTGTTCCCCCACGACCAGAGCCCGACCAAGGTCGGTTTTGTCCTCGCCGTGGCCCTGACCCGCCCGCTGTCGGTGGGCAGCCTGAAACTGGCCAGCCGCGACCCGGCCCAGGCGCCGCTGATCGACCTCAACTTCCTGGCCCAGGCCGAGGACCGCGCCCGCCTGCTGGAAGGGGTGAAACTGGCGCGCAAGATCGGCCAGACCGCGCCGCTGAAGGACCTGATCCACTCGGAACTGAACCCGGGCGTCCAGGC